>JAYOXJ010000419.1:0-2672 GCA_038152725.1 Rhodospirillaceae bacterium | reverse complement strand
TGTCCAAGGCGCTTGCCCAGGAGGTCGCCAGCCGCGGCGTCACCGTCAACTGCATCGCGCCTGGGTTCATCGTCACCGCGATGACGGATGCCCTTTCCGACGACCAGAAGGAAAAGCTGTTGGGGACGATTCCGGCGGGCCGCCTCGGCGTGGTCGACGACATCGCTGCCGCGACGGTCTATCTGGCCAGCCAGGAAGCTGCTTACGTGACCGGCGAAACGCTCAATGTAAACGGCGGTATGGCCATGATCTGAGGTGGTTATCGCCGCTGGCCAAGGCGAGAAAAGTGTGTTACCAAAACTTCGCTTCAGCGCGCCCAGCCAGGCAGAGGAGGATTGGCCGGCGGGCGTCAGGGGGAATGAGTTTAGAATATTTTTCAATCAGTTAGGATACGAGGGAACCGACATGAGTGATGTTGCCGATCGCGTGAAAAAGATCGTTATCGAGCATCTGGGAGTCGACGCCGACAAGGTCGTCGAGAGCGCCAATTTCATCGAGGATTTGGGCGCCGACAGCCTGGACACGGTGGAACTCGTCATGGCCTTCGAGGAAGAGTTCGGCTGCGAAATTCCGGACGACGCCGCCGAGAACATCTCGACGATCAAGAACGCCATCGATTTCATCGAATCCCAGCAGGGCTGATAACGGCCACGTAAACGCGCCGGCGCGCCTCAAAGGGGTTGTCGCCGGCGTTTTTGCGTTGAAGGAACGCCCCATTGTCGCGTAGCAGGTAGACATGAGACGTGTGGTTATCACTGGATTGGGCATGGTGTCGTCGCTCGGCGTCGGCGTCAAAACCAATTGGGACGGCATCCTCGCTTCGCGCTCGGGTATTCGGGCGCTCGAAGGATTCGACGTTACCGACCTGCCAGCGAAGATCGGCGGTCAGGTGCCTGTCGGCCCGACCGCCGAGGGTAAGTTTACTGCCGACGACTGGGTCCCGACCAAGGACCAGCGTCGCATGGACAGCTTCATCATCTACGGCCTAGCGGCCGCCGTGCAGGCGGTCGAGGATTCCGGCTGGCAGGCCGACACCGACGAGAAGGCCTGGCGCTCGGGTGTTCTGATCGGTTCCGGCATCGGCGGCTTGCCCGAGATTTCATCGGGTGCCGTTACCGTGCATGAAGGCCGTGCCCGACGCTTGAGTCCGTTCTTCATTCCGGCCAGCTTGATAAACCTGGTTTCCGGCCACGTTTCCATTCGCTACGGCTTCAAGGGACCGAACCACGCCGTGGTCACGGCCTGCTCGACCGGCGCGCATGCCATCGGCGATGCCGCTCGCATCATCATGTGGGACGATGCCGACGTGATGGTCGCCGGCGGCGCCGAAGCGGCGATCTGCCCGTTGGGGGTTGCCGGCTTCTGCGCGGCGCGCGCACTCTCCACCGGTTTCAACGAGACGCCGGACAAGGCATCCCGGCCCTGGGACAAGGACCGCGATGGTTTCGTCATGGGCGACGGTGCCGGTGTGGTCGTGCTCGAGGAACTGGAACACGCCAAGCGCCGCGGTGCCAAGATCTATGCCGAAGTCGTCGGCTACGGCATGTCCGGCGACGCACACCACATCACCGCCCCGGCCGAGGACGGCAACGGCGGTTTCCGCTGCATGCAGGCCGCCCTGAAGCGCGCCGGCATGAACCCGTCCGACATCGACTACGTCAACGCGCACGGCACCTCGACGCCCTTGGGCGACGAGATCGAACTCGGTGCCGTCGAGCGTCTGTTCGGCGACCACACGAAATCACTGATGATGTCATCGACGAAGTCGGCGATCGGGCACCTGCTCGGTGCTGCCGGCGCCGTCGAGGCGATCTTCTCGGTCCTCGCCATTAACAGCGGCGTGGTGCCGCCGACACTCAATCTGGACAATCCTTCGGTCAATACCGCCATCGACCTGGTTCCGCATACCCCGAAGGAACGCAAGGTCCGGGCCGCCCTTTCCAATTCGTTCGGCTTCGGCGGTACCAACGCGTCGCTTGTCTTCAAAGCGCACGCCTGATCCCAAGACCGACGGCAGGCCGAGGCGCCGTTTGCGCGCGCTTGTACTTGCCGCATTCTCCATTCTTGGTTTCGCCGGGCTCGGCGCCATCGGCGGCTGGTTCTGGCTGGAAAGCCGTTTCGCCGCACCCGGGCCGCTCACCGAAGCCAAGGACGTAATCGTCGAGAAAGGTTCGGGCACGGCAAAAATCGCCGCCGATCTCGCCGCCGCCGGGGTGATCAATGATGCCGACATTTTCCGCTGGGGGGTGAAGGCGTTCGCCGCCAAGGCGCCGCTGCGCGCCGGCGAGTACCGCTTTCCCGCAACCGTGAGCGCCGCCGGCGCCGCCGCCATCCTGCAGAGCGGCCGCACCGTGCAGCGCAAGATCACCGTCGCCGAAGGTCTCACCAACGCCGAAGTCGCAGCGCTGCTGAAAGGCGCGGCCGGGCTTGCCGGCGATGTCGGGCGCCTGCCGGAAGAGGGTTGGTTGCTGCCCGAGACCTACCACTATGCCTACGGTGATGCGCGCGCCGACGTGATCAAGCGGATGCGCGATTCCATGAGCGCGATGTTGCGCGAGCTGTGGCCCGGACGGGACGCCGAACTGCCGCTGGAGAGCGAGAACGACGCCCTGATCCTCGCCTCGATCGTCGAGAAGGAGACCGGCGTCGCGTCCGAGCGGCCGCGCGTTGCG
>JAYOXJ010000418.1:0-2688 GCA_038152725.1 Rhodospirillaceae bacterium | reverse complement strand
TGGAAGAAGCCGGCGCCCCCGCGGGCGACGAAAAGAAGGAAGTGGTGACGATCAAGAAGTACGCCAATCGGCGTCTCTACAACACCGCAACCTCCAGCTACGTCACCCTCGATCACCTGGCCAAGATGGTGAAGGACGGCACCGACTTCGCGGTCTTCGACGCGAAGACCGGCGAGGACATCACGCGTTCGGTGCTTACCCACATCATCGTCGAGGAGGAGAGCAAGGGTCAGCACCTACTGCCGATCAGCTTCCTCAGGCACTTGATCAGCTTCTACGGCGACAGCCTGCAGGCGGTGGTGCCGAACTATCTCGAACACTCCATGCAGGCCTTCGCGCACAACCAAGAACAGATGCGCCGTGCCGTGCAGGACGCCTTCGGCGGCCTGACGCCGTTCGGCAAGTTCGAGGAGATGGGAAAGCAGAACATGGCGCTGTTCGAAAACGCCATGAAGATGTTCTCGCCCTTCTATGCCGGCGGCAAGGGTGCCAACGGCAAGATCGACATGCCGGCACCGGCCGGCAACGGCAAGGCGCCGGAAGTGCCGGAGAAGCGCGAAACCGACATCGAGGCGCTCAAGTCGCAGCTCGCCAACATGCAGGCGCAGCTCGACCGCATGTCCGACAAGTAAGCCGAAATCTACGTAATGTAGGCACCGTCATGCCCGGACTCGATTCGGGCATCCACGGCATCCCCTTGGTCTGGCGCGGGGCGTGGACCCCCGGGTCAAGCCCGGGGGTGACATCGAGGGTGTTCTCGACTTACCGGACTTCCCGCACCAGCCGAAAGCCGAGCCAGTAGCTTTTGACCTCGGGCGGGTTCTTGGCCCGGTAATAGGACTCGGCCACGCTCGAGAAATAATAGAACGAGCCGCCGCGGATGACGCGGTTGTTGCAGTCGCCGGTGGTGCGCGCCGCGCCGTCCTTGGGCGCGTCCTTGTGGTCGCCGTTCCAGCAGTCCGCGGTCCACTCGAAGACGTTGCCGGTGGTGTCGTAGACACCGAAGGCATTGGGCGGGAAGCTGCCGATCGGCGTGGTGCCGTGCGAGCAGCAGGCATGGTCCTTGGCGGTGCAGCAAGCGCGTGACTCGCAGTCGCGGCAGTTGGCCATCTTGGTGCCGACGTCGTCGCCCCACCAGAACCGCGTCGTGGTGCCGCCGCGATGCACGTACTCCCACTCCGCTTCCGTCGGCAGCCGGTACTTGTGGCCGGTGGTGCGGCTCAGCCACTGGGCGTAGCCGGCGGCCTGGTCCCAGGTGATGTTGATGACCGGGCGCTTGATGGTGCCCCATTTGTGGTCGTCCGGTTTCACCGAACAGCCGCCGGCATCGACACAGGCGAACCACTCGCGGAAGGTCACCTCATAGCGGCCGACGGCGAAGGGTTTCTTGAAATTGACCCGGTGCGGTGGTCCGTCGCGGCGGCGCTTGGCGCCCAGGCCCATGATGTAGATGCCGGCCGGCACCACCACCATCTCCGGGCAGGTGTCGCAGTCCTTGAAAACGCTGCCGGGCTTCGGCGTCATGTCGGCGCCCGCCGCCGGCGCTGCTGCGGGCGGCTTGGCCTGCGCCAATATCTGCGTTTCGGCCTGGGTGAGATTCTGCGTTCTGGTTTGGGCCGGGGCCTGGGCTTGCGCGCGCATCGGCGCCATGGCGGCCGCGAACATCGTCAGCAGCAGGATCGGGAGCCGGTTCGGTTTCACGTGCCTCATGGTCGCAAGTTCCCTTCACCCTGGGTAACGCCCGGGCCCGAATGGTTGTCCCCTTGATGGTTGACCCCTGCGACGGCGCCGTCAAGTTTGGCCAGGGCCCAGCGCGCGGTTTCGCGAACCAGGGGGTTTGCGTCGGCGCAGAGCCGCTCGGCCTCGGCGCGCATGCCGGCGTCGCCTTCGTTTCCGATGGCGATCAGCACCTTGCGCAGAAACCTGGCCCGACCGGTGCGCTTGATCGCGGTGCCGGCAAAGCGTGCACGGAAGCCGTCGTCGTCGAGACGGGCAAGTTCGCCAAGCGTGGGCGCGGCGAATTCCGGCTGCGGCTGCAACGCCGGCTCGGCGGGAGCGGCCTCGTACTTGTTCCAAGGGCAGGCGGCGAGGCAGTCGTCGCAGCCGTAAACGTGGCTGCCCATGCGCGCCATTAGATCGGGCTGGATGGCTCCCTTGTGCTCGATGGTGAGATACGAAATGCAGCGTGTGGCATCCAGGCGGTAGGACTCGGGGATGGCGCCGGTCGGGCAGGCGTCGATGCACGCACGGCAATTGCCGCAGTGATCGGTCTCGGGCTTGTCGGGCGGCAGCGCGAGCGTGGTCAGAATCTCGCCCAGGAACAGCCACGAGCCGAAACGGCGCGACACCAGATTGGTGTGCTTGCCCTGCCAGCCGATGCCGGCGCGCGCCGCCAGCGGTTTTTCCATCACCGGCGCAGTGTCGACGAAGACCTTGACCCCGGCGCCGTGACTATCGGCGATCCAGCCGGCCAGCCGCTTCAGCTTCTTCTTCACAACGTCGTGGTAGTCGCGCCGGGTCTGGGCATAGGCGGCGATGGCGCCGGAGCCCGGCGGCACTTCAGCGCCGCCGCCGGGGCCGTAATTGATCGCGAGCACGATTGCGGTGCGGGCCTCCGCCATCAAAGCCCGCGGGTTGCCGCGCGGGTTGCCGCCACCAAGTTGCGGGCGCTGGCGCGCCATCCAGGCC
>JAYOXJ010000417.1:0-2693 GCA_038152725.1 Rhodospirillaceae bacterium | reverse complement strand
CTTGCGAGAAGATTGAAATCTCTCCTTTATTGAATGTGTATTCCTAGATTAAATAGCAAAAACAATGCAAGAACATCTGATCATAGACGGCAATAATGCCATGCATGCAATTCCGGAAATTGATAAGGAATTGTCCCGTGACCGAAACTTTGCCCGGGAGAGTCTGTTAAGAATGCTGGAGCCCTTGATCAGTGACGGTCTTCGCGTAACCGTTGTGTTCGATGGTCGAGCAGGGCGTGGCTCTTTAAAAAAATATGGGCATTCAGGTTCCTTTGATGTTTTTTATTCCTCATCCAGTGAGGGAGCGGACGGGGCAATTGAGCGAATGGTGATGGCTGCTAAATATCCCGCAAAAATCTGTGTTATTACCAATGATAACCTCATTCGTAACTGTGCTTACTCCAGCGGGGCATCCGCCATGCGGGTGGATCAAATGATAAAACGCCTGGATCACTCAATTGATCAGCTAACCCGTAGGGCAAAGCAGACAAAAGTAAGAAGAGACAGCATCGAAGAGCCTTTTCATAACCGGATTGAATTTTTCGATTAAAAGGAGTGAGCTTACAAAGATGAATTCCCCTCAATCGGTACAAGAAGTTCCAGGCTATTATGGTTCAGTCAAAATTGAGGAAACCGTTTTCCAGCAAATTTGGGCAGAGCAGGATTTTTTTTCAGACTCGTTGGTTACCACCTGTGGCAAAAAAATTGTGGTGGTTGATCGTGGGGATTGGAACCGTTCCGAGGAGGGGCCTGATTTTAGACATGCCAAGCTGCAAATCGACGGAAAAGTCAGAACAGGAGACATCGAAATTCATTTCCAACCATCCGATTGGAAAAGCCATGGTCATCATATTGATCAAAATTTTGACCGGGTTATTTTACAAGTTTGTATATTTGCGGGTCCATGGAGAGCGGATTGGAATGTAAGATTACAAAACGGTGATTCAGCCCCAACTCTGGTTTTGCTGCCCTATTTGTTTTATGGCATCGAGGAATATGCCGAGGCACATGCACTTGCCAAACTTTCAGGTAAGAATTCCCATTACCATACAGAACTGGAAAAATTGGCTAAATTAAGTAATGCAGAAAATAGCCAAAACATTTTGAAACGGTGGAAAGCAAAAATTGGTTTTGCTGAAGTTAGGTTATCTAAGCAGCCATGGGAAAATGTTGTTCATCAATGGTTTCTCGAGGTCCTGGGCTATCGAAGGAATCGATCTCCCATGATCAGAATTGCCCATCAGTTTCCATGGAAGGATTGGCAAGGAGGGGAAATACATCCCCTGGAGGTTTATAAATCCCAACATGATTGGAAACTGCGTGGTTGCAGACCAGCGAATCACCCCCAGCTCAGGATTGCTCAATACGCACAATTATGGAGAGAGAATCCTGATTGGCTCGATGATCTTCAAAAGTTTTCTAAAAAATTGAAAGAAAACTGCGAAGGTTTTCAAAATAACCGTAAAAAGATTTTGGAGTTAGAAAACTTTTGGAAGAAAGAGATCCTTCACGATGTCTTTGCTAAAGGGAAGGCCAACACTTTGTGGATAGACTTTGCCCAACCCCTTTTGTCAGCTCATTTCACGCTTAATGGTTATGAGTTGTGGAAAAACGGGTCCAGTGGTGACAGTCCAGCCTGTTACCGGCAATGGGCCAGGGAATTGGGATGGGTAGAGCCCAGGGGGAATAAGATTTTCTCAAATGGGATGGTTCAGGGTATCCTTGAAGCCCTTTCCAGATAAAAAGGAGCAAAATGCCTGAAATGATAGACAAGGATGGTACCTCGGTTGATTCGTTGGCTGAAGAAGGCAGTTTCTTTTTGAGATTTTTTTTGGGCAGCAGGGAGGGTTTTGAAGACTTGGCTGCGGATTTACTACAAGGATTAGCGTTGGAAAAATCGTCCGATCCTAAATTGAGAATGGCAAATTTTTTCAGAGATATCGAAAAAGTTGCTTGCGAGCTAAAACACCATTTTCCGGCCAATGAAAGACGGCAATTAGAATTGTTTTCCGAGTTTACTTCTGGGGCTAACGAAATAAAAGATCAGGCAAACCAAATCGGAGTATGCCGAGCAATGGCATTTCTCCATCAATGGACCCAATCAAACCCCCCAATTTTGAAAGGCGATCCATTCCGTGGTAATGAAACTGTTGCAGTTATGGTTCTTGAGTTCTCTTTCCGCTTATTGTTGGAAAAATTTATTGATGAACATCGGGCGTTGGAAAATTTCAATCCTACGCGCCATAGAATATTGACTCGCTATTTGATGGAATTACTTCCGGACTCAGATGCAATGGAAGTGGAAAAAAAATGCAGGCAAGATCCAGACTGGCAAAGGGAAAAGATTTGGATTTCAAAAGCTGTGGGATGGATCGAGGCGGCTTTGCCAAACTACAGGAGAGGGGATTCTGCGAGTCCGCCTTACCCAAGTCGCAAATTGAAATTTATTTTGATGGAAAGGGCTCTGTCTTCCATCGAGTTGCTAGAGAATCCAAAAATTGAAACACCATCTCAACTGGGTAACGGGATTGAAAAACCCATGCCGGATCTGGTATCTCCAAATGGAAAGGACATGTATTTAAGGGTAATTTCCTTGGCCGGTGTTTTCGTTTCGTTAATTGGTTATTTTGGGTGGTTGGAGTATATAAATGAGAATAGTGCACACTCAGTTCCTGATGATGGTAAGGCAGATC
>JAYOXJ010000416.1:0-2709 GCA_038152725.1 Rhodospirillaceae bacterium | reverse complement strand
GCCGAATACCGCTCGACCTCTGACGTGCGGCGCGGCTTTTGCCCGACCTGCGGCACAACGCTCAGTTATGCTAATGACGGCCATCCCGAGGAGATCGATATCTCCGCCGCGACCCTCGACGACCCCGGAATCGTCACACCCGACGACCATCTCTGGGTCGGTTCGAAACTGTCTTGGATTTCGCTCGAAGACGGCCTGCCGCGGCTCAAGCAAGGCCATTGGGGCGTCGGGTATCCGAAGCGCGACGATCAGGCCTGATCGCTGCGCATCAACTCGATCGGCGGATCGACCTCGAACCAATCGTAGATCAGCCGCGCCATCGCTGAATAATCGACCATCGTCATGATGGCGTCGATTTCGTCTTCGGTGCAGAACGGCAGCCTCAACACCTCGTAGCTCGCCTCGCGGTTGCCGATGTCGAAAGTCGTCGAAACAGTGGTCCGGTGAAGCACCGGTATTCCCTGGCGCAAGACCTCGCGCAGTTCGGCGAAGGTCTTGACGACAACGCGATTCGACAACACGTCGCGAACCGAATGCCCCGTATAGTCGCGGCCTTGCATGCGCACGTGGGCGGTGCCGAAAAAACGAAGCACAAAATCGTCGCCGTGGTCGACGACGTTGACGACTGAACACCATGGCACCAGCCGGAGTGGCAGCGTCATCATGTCGACTTCCCGCCATGCCGGACAACAGCGTCTTCCGCGCAGGGCTTCCCAGTACCTGAAAGCCTGCCGAAAATCGCCGCTCAGATTTTCTTTATGGAAATCCAATACTTTATGGGTATATTCCATATCGTGCCTGGTACCTGCAACCGACTCTGGCACGAGCGTGTCGCAGCATCAGCGCCGAGGCGGGATGCTACCACTAAGCTCATATATCCTCAAAGGGAAATATGACTAGTCTTGGTATATACCTTTAGTTTTATTCTTATCTGCGTTGCACCAACTGGCTGACGTCGCGGACCGCACCCTGCGACGCAGATGTGGCGAGCAACCCATAAGCTTGCAGCGCCTTGGATACGACACGGTCGCGCTTTTTCGGCTGCCAAGCGGCTTTGCCCTTGGCTTCCATGGCGGCGCGGCGGCGCTTCATCTCGCTGTCATCGACAGCAAGATTGATGGAACGCTTGGCGATATCGATCTCGATGACGTCACCTTCCTCGACCAGGCCGATGGCACCGCCTTCTGCGGCTTCCGGCGAAACATGGCCGATGGAAAGGCCTGACGATCCGCCGGAAAAGCGCCCGTCGGTGACCAGCGCGCAGGCTTGGCCCAAGCCCATCGATTTGATGTAGCTGGTCGGATAGAGCATCTCCTGCATGCCGGGACCGCCCTTCGGTCCTTCGTAGCGCACCACGACCACGTCGCCGGCCTTGACTTCGCCTCCGAGGATCTTGGCGATGGCCTCGTCCTGGCTCTCGCAGATCACGGCCGGGCCCTTGAACTTGAGGCAGCTGGCCGGCACACCGGCAGTCTTCACCACGCAGCCATCGAGCGCGATGTTGCCGTAGAGCACGCCGAGGCCGCCGTCCGGGCTGTACGGCGTTTCGACGGCACGGATGCAGCCATTTTCGCGATCGAGGTCGAGACTGTTGTAGCGCTTGCCCTGACTGAACGCCTGGGTGGTCGGCACGTTGCCGGGCGCGGCGAGATAGAACTTCCTGACGTCCTCGTCGTCGTTGCGGCGCACGTCCCACTTATCGATGGCGGCGCCGATGGTCGGTTCGTGAATGGTCGGATTGTCGCGGTGGATCAACCCGGCGCGTTCGAGCTCGCCCATGATGCCCATGATACCGCCGGCGCGATGGAAGTCTTCCATGTGATAGACGTTGGTCGACGGCGCCAGTTTCGACAGATGCGGCACCTTGCGGCTGAGCCCGTCGATGTCCTTGATCTCGAAATCGACCTCGCCTTCCCGCGCCATCGCCAGCAGGTGCAGGATGGTGTTGGTCGAACCGCCCATGGCGATATCGACGGTCATGGCGTTCTCGAAGCCGTGGCGCGATCCGATGGCGCGCGGCAAGACACTCTCGTCGTCGTTCTCGTAGAAGCGCCGGCACAGTTCGACGATTGTGGCGCCGGCTTGGTGAAATAGGCGTTCGCGGTCGGCATGGGTGGCCAGCACCGATCCGTTGCCGGGCAGCGCCAGACCGATGGCCTCGGCTAGGCAGTTCATGGAATTGGCGGTGAACATGCCGGAACACGAGCCGCAGGTCGGACAGGCCGAGCGCTCGTATTTCATAACGTCCTCGTCGGACACCTTCGGGTTGGCGGCCTGGATCATGGCGTCGATCAGGTCTGCCTTGGTTTCCTGGCCGTCGATCACCAGCTTGCCCGCTTCCATCGGACCGCCCGAGACGAACACCGCGGGGATGTTGAGGCGCATGGCGGCCATCAGCATGCCGGGCGTGATCTTGTCGCAGTTGGAGATGCAGACCATGGCATCGGCGCAATGGGCGTTGACCATGTACTCGACCGCATCCGCGATCAGTTCGCGCGAGGGCAGCGAATAGAGCATGCCACCGTGACCCATGGCGATGCCGTCGTCGACGGCGATGGTGTTGAATTCCTTGGCGACGCCGCCGGCGGCCTCGATGTCGCGCGCGACCATCTGGCCCCGGTCCGGCAGATGCGCGTGCCCGGGCCCGAACTGGGTGAACGAGGTGGCCACCGCAAAGATCGGTTTGCCGAAAACTACGGCGGGCATGCC
>JAYOXJ010000415.1:0-2736 GCA_038152725.1 Rhodospirillaceae bacterium | reverse complement strand
CGTCGTCCATCTTCTCGAACAGCTGTGCCGAGTGCTGGTTGCCGACCGCCAGCATGAAGATCGCCGCCTTCTGCATCCCCGAAAGGGAACGATAGTCTTCCTTAACGCGCGCCACGGAAAAGACTCTCCAAAGATGAACAAACGCTCGCCGTTAACCGCAATTTTACGACTCGCCGCTAACAATTTCCACTGTTGCATCCAGGTTGGGACGCCTAGCGATGTCGACGGTGTGGAAAACAGGACAGAAATGGAGACCGCCTATGCGTAAGAGCATGGTGTCGGCGATGGCGTTGGCAGCGGTACTGCTGCCCGCGCTGGCGCATGCCCAGCAGCAGCTGCGGCCGGAAACTCAGTCGGCGCGGCTTGCCGGTGGTTCGGCTCCCGTGATGGGGGAGAAAAAACAGCCGATGGTCGAGGTTTTCACCCATCCCCAGTCAGGATTTACCGTTGTCGCGCCGCCGGGAGCCAAAATCGCGGAGAACGCCCAGGCCAAGCAGGTGACGGTGCGTTCGCCGAAGGGGTTTGCGGTCAATGTGCAGGCAGGGCCGACCCGGCCGGACATTCCGCTGGAACGCATGTCGGGGCTGCTCGAAGCGCGTTATATGGGGGACGGCAAACCGTGGACGGCACGCAGCACGGAACGCACGCTGCAAGTCGCCAATCGCCCGGAATATGAGGTATTTTCCACGGGAACCAATACAAACGCCCGTGTGGTCGTGGTGCGTGGACGCGAAAGCGACTATGTGTTCATTTTCATGGCACCGCACCATCAATTCGTCAAGCTGAGCAACGAATTCGAGTGGATGCTGCAGCAGTTCAAGCCCGGTAAACAAGACGAAGTCGCATCTGTCCAGGCGGCAACGGCCGCACCGCAAATAAAACCGAAGCAAGTCATGCCGGCGCAGATGAAGCCTGCCATGATGGCATCGGCGCAGTCGAAGCGACGTTTTACCGCCCCGGGCTTTGGATACGAGATCGAGTATCCATCCGATTGGGAGATCAACAAACCGGCCGAGATGGCGGCGATGTTCAGCGGCCGTGAGGGAACCCCCGCGTATGCCGCTATTGTCGGCGTACAGAATATCCAACCGGTCGGTGCGACCAACGGCGACGAGGCGGCCAAGCGCGCTTTCAACCAATTGACGTCGTCGCTCGGCAATGCGGTTCGGGACCTCAGGATCCTGAGCGACACGCCGTGGACGTATCAGCGCGACGGCCGGCAGCTTTTCGGACGGCAAGTTACGGTGAGCTATGTGCATGCCGGACATCATTTCCGTAAACAGTTGATCGTTATTCCACGCCCCTCCGGGACGGTGGCGCATGTGTGGTCATATACGGCGCCGGAGCAGCAGTTTTCCTCATTCCAGCCGATCGCCTCGGAGATGCTGTCGTCTTGGCGTCTCTTGACCGCGGATGCGCGTTGAGGGTTACTTATCGTCGGATTCACTGACCGCGGCGGAAAAAACCTTGTTTTCGATTTTGCCTTCGGAAGCGGCCTTTCGGGCGGCGGCGATGGCGATTGCCACGTTGTTCTCGGTCGCATCCGCCACAGCCCAGGAGAACGCGAACCCGCAAGAGCGCCCCAGCGTCGATCAATTGGTGAAGTTTTTCGACACCATCGCATTCGGAAGCGAGTTCAACGTCATCAAGGAAAGTCCGGTCGTCCGCAAATGGAAACTGCCGCTCCGCGTGGTGGTTAGGGAGTATGGCGAAATCGTCTCGGTGACCTCCGGCGGCCGTGAGATACGCCGGCTGGAGCCGATAGAGGTTTCCGCAACCAATATCGGTTACGTGCAGCAGCACTTGGATTCCCTGGTGGCGCTGACAGGGCTCCAGACCCAGGATGCCAAAAAGACGCGCTGGTCACCGAATTTCACCATCAATTTCGTGCCGCCGCTGCAATTGGCGAACCCCAGTCTGGCAGATGTCGACGAAGTCATCCTCAGCATGCACCCGGCGCTCCGCCACTTGAACAGAGCCGAGATGGCGGCATCGTCGTTGACGGCACCGCTGCACGACGGTGCCCGGAAGTATTACGAGGAAACAGGGCTGATCAAATAAGGAGATCAGTCACCGACGGCGGCAGCCTTCTCGACGGCCAGATCGATGACCCGGGTCGTCTCAGACCATAGATCGAGCGCTGCCAATTCCGAAAGCGCCACCCATTTCGCGTCCATGGCGTCACCGCCGGCGGCGAGGGTGCCGCCGACCTCGCGCGCCAGCACATCGACGAGTGTGTAGTGGTATTGTATCCGGCCCGCCTCATCCCGGCGGATCGAGTCGACCACGTCGACCAATCCCAGAACCTCAACCTCGATGCCGGTTTCCTCCTGAGCTTCGCGGCGCGCCGCTTCCTCGACCGTCTCACCGATGTGCTGGGCTCCTCCGGGAAGACTCCATGTCCCGGCGCGGGGCGGTTTTCCTCGCTTGATCATCAGGATTCCGCACGGCCCGACCACGATGACGCCGACGCCGACAAATGGGCGGTCTGGATATTCACGGCTTTCGGTGCTTTCGGACATGGCGTCTGCCTTGTTGGATCGATCGGATAGGTCGTATTGTTGTAGAAGCGTCATGGGAATCCAAGTACCATGCCACGGTAAGAACCGGGTCGCGGTCTCACGATGTTGCGGGACACGGCGCAACCGAGCATTCGAGGACAAGCAATGTCGTCGCAGATTCTTCAACGCCAGACCTTCAAGCCGGGCGCCAAGATCTTCAAGGAAGGCGAAGTCG
>JAYOXJ010000414.1:0-2752 GCA_038152725.1 Rhodospirillaceae bacterium | reverse complement strand
AGCTAAAATCATGGTATAAACAGGTCAAACACTAACCGTTACCTACTTAAGCCCCAACAAGAATATTCGGGCGGAGAGAGTCACAGTGGAATACCAAACCAAGCTTGACCCCATTTCCGGGATCGCTCTCATGAGCATCGCTAGCATTGCCGTATCTCTGCTTTTCGCCAGCGTCGTTTACCAGCACTAAGATGGACTGAATATCTGCCAAGACGTGCAACGGGGCACGAAAGCCTGGGAGGTGGGTAAGCTGACGGTCTCACTTGTTCTTTTGACCGGATTGTTGTCGCGCTCTGTATCCGGGGTGCTTTTCCGTTCCGACAAGAAAACTGGAAGTGGTCTTTCTTGGTACTTCTTGGAACTCTTCCTAATGGACGTGTTTTGTACAGTTTTTCTCGGGTTAATGATCATTTTCACCTTACTAAGTCTATTATTTTTTCCGGTTCTGCTGATGCCAATCCTGATTGCTTTTCCGTACGGCATGATGAAGTTCACATTTAAAATTGCCCCCAGTTCGACCCGGATAGAAAGGGGCGCTTGTGCGGTCGACTTAAGCGTCAATATTCTTGTTGCGGCAATTGCGCGAGTAATCGTCGCATTGATGCGCGGAACTTAACTTCAAACTATATCGCACTGGCTCGGTCTTTGTGGTTCGCTTCGTATACCGGGATCGAGTATTCCCCAATTTTAAAATGATACTGATACCCTAAAAAGCGTGGTAAACGGGCGTTAACCAACCACAACCGCGTCGTTGCGCCGGCTTGGGCGTGGCGGCTATGTTCAGGTCATGGATACGGACCAGGCATTCGCCGACGCCTTGGCGAACCATCGCGCGGGGCGTGACGCGGAGGCCGAGCGCGGCTACCGCGAATTGCTTGCCCATCAGTCCGATCATGCCGACGCGCTCTATCTTTTGGGCCGGCTGACTGCCGCCAAGGGCGATGCCGTGGCGGCGGCCGAAATGATGGAAAAGTCGCTGCGATTGGCGCCCGGTCATCCTGAGCGCGCCAACAACCTGGGCACCCTCCACCAGGGCCTCGGCGATTTCGAACGTGCAGCGACGTGGTTTGAGGCCGCCGTCGCCGCCGATGAAAACCAGATCGAGGCGCGCTTCAACCTGGCCACCTTGCACCAGGTGCAGGGCCGGGCCGCCGAGGCCGAGGCCGGCTATCGCGAGGTCATTGCGCGCCGGCCCGATTTCGCCGCCGCCTATGGCAATCTGGGCACGCTGCTCCGACTGCTTGGGCGCTTGGACGAAGCGTTGGCCTTCGCCAGGAAGGCGGCGGAACTCAATCCGGAGTCCGCCAAGGCACAGAACAACTTGGGCGTCATCCTGCACGAGCGCTATGACCTGATGCCTGCGTTCCACTGTTTCAAGAAGGCGACGGAACTCGACCCCAACTATGCCGACGCCTTCAACAACCTAGGCAGTGTATTCCGCGACGAAAAACGGTTCGACGGCGCCGCCGCCTGCTATCGCAAGGCCATCGCGCTCGATTCCGATCACGGCTCCGCTCACAACAACTTGGGATCCGTGCTGCAGCGACAGGGCGACTATCCTGGGGCCGAGGCATGTTTTGCCAAGGCACTCGCCATCAACCCGACCTTTCCGCCGGCGCTCGCCAATTTGGGCACTATGCGCCACCGCATGAACCGGCAAGACGAGGCCATGGCGCTGTTTCAGCGCGCGCTGGAGATCGATCCCGGGTTCGCCGATGCGCATTTCAATGTCTCCGAGGTGATGCTGCTGACCGGGCCGGACCTCGAGCCCGGCTGGCGGGAGCACCGCTGGCGCTGGAACAAGCGCGAGTTCCGCAACCAGTGGCGCGATTTCGGCGTGCCGGTGTGGGACGGCAGCGACCCGGCCGGCAAGACCATCGCGCTCTGGGGCGAGCAGGGCATCGGCGAGGAGATCATGTATGCCGGCATGGTTTCCGATCTTGTCCAGGCCGGCGCCAAGGTGGTGGTCGAATGCGAACCGCGCCTGGTGCCGTTGTTCGAGCGCTCGTTCGAGGGTGTCGAGGTCCTGGCACGGACGGTCGAGCCGCCGGCATATGGCGGCCATCTGGATTTCCATATTCCGGCCGGCGATCTCGGCATGATCTACCGCCGGAATTTCTCAGAGTTTCCGGAGCGGCCGAGCTATCTCGCACCGCACCGCGCGCGGCGGGACGCCGTCCGCGCCCGCTACGGCGGCGGCGATACGTTGCTGGTCGGGCTTTCGTGGTTCAGCTCCAACCCGGAGATCGGCTGGGAGAAGTCCATCGACCTCACGGATTGGCGTCCGCTGATCGAAGTGCCGGGCGTGCAATTCGTCGATCTCCAGTACGGCGATACGCGAGAAAAGCGTGCCCAATTCGAGGCTGCCACTGGCGTCGGAATCCTGCACGACGACGAGATCGACCAGCTTGCCGATCTCGACGCTTTCGCCGCCCAGGTCGCGGCCGTCGATCTCGTCGTTTCCATTTCCAACACTACCGTGCACATGGCCGGCGCGCTCGGCGTGCCGTGCTGGGTGTTGCTGTCGGAGGTGCCGCTGTGGCGCTGGTTCCAGGAGCGTGCCGATAGCCCGTGGTACCGATCCTTACGGCTGTTCCGCCAGCAGGGCGCCGGCAGCTGGTCCGAGATCGTCGGCGAGGCGGCGGCGGCGCTTCGCGCCTGGGTCGACGAAAACAAGTAACCAACCCCCGAAAAGCCGGAGGCCCGGTATCGGGTCTTGATCCGATACCGGGCCCCGGGTTGGGACGGTGGG
>JAYOXJ010000413.1:0-2766 GCA_038152725.1 Rhodospirillaceae bacterium | reverse complement strand
CTCGTCGGCCGCCACGGCCTCGCCGACCGCCTTGAACCATTTGGCGACGGTCGCCTCGGTCACGGATTCACCCAGCGTGGGGACAACGATATCAATAGCCATGATCTACCTCTGTTTCTCGCGGGCGTGGTCTACTTGGATTTCCGCGCGCGCTTTGCGGCCGGTTTGGCCTTGGTCTTCGGCGTCGGCTTGGACTTGACGGCGGCCTTGGCGGACGGCGTCTTGGACGGACCCTTGGCCGAGACCGGCTGGCGTGCGGCTGCCTGCGCCGGCACGGTCAGTGCCTCATCGACCAGCGCCGCCTGTTCGACGACGTGCTTCTTCATCAAACCGGTCGCCGGCGAAGCCGCTTCGGTGCGGCCGACGTAGCGGGCCTGGCCCTGCGGATGGCCGATCTCGGTCATCACCGCCTCAAGCCGGTCACGGATAAAGGTCCACGAGCCCATGTTCTTCGGCTCTTCCTGGCACCACACGATTTCGGCGTTGGGGAACCGGTGCAGATCGGCCGCCAGCACCTTGTGCGGGAACGGATAGAGCTGTTCGACGCGCATCAAGTAGACGTCCTTGATGCCCCGGTTCTGGCGTTCCTCGTAGAGATCGTAATAGACCTTGCCGGTGCACAGTACGACACGGCGAATCTTGTTGTCCGGCAGCAGCGTGCGCCTTGGATCATCGGTCAGGTCCTGGTCGTCCCACAACACGCGGTGGAAGGTCGAACCGACGTCGAAGCCCGACAGTTTCGAGACGCAGAGCTTGTGACGCAGCAAAGACTTCGGCGTCATGATCACCAGCGGCTTTCGGAAATCGCGGTGCAACTGGCGGCGCAGGACGTGGAAGTAGTTGCTGGGTGTCGTGCAGTTGACGACCTGCATGTTGTCGCTGGCGCAGAGCTGCAGGTAGCGCTCGAGGCGGGCCGAGGAATGCTCCGGACCCTGGCCCTCGTAGCCGTGCGGCAACAGCATCACCAGCCCGGACATACGCAACCACTTGAGTTCGCCGGCGGCGATGAACTGGTCGATGATGACCTGGGCGCCGTTTGCGAAATCGCCGAACTGCGCTTCCCAGAGCACCAGCATGTTCGGTTCGGCCAGCGAATAGCCGTACTCGAAGCCGAGCACGCCAGCCTCCGAGAGCGGGCTGTCAATGACCTCGTAGGGCGCTTGGCCGAAGCGCAGGTTGTTGAGCGGGATGTAACGCTCCTCGGTCTCCTGGTCGACCAGAACCGAGTGGCGCTGCGAGAACGTGCCGCGACCGGAGTCTTGGCCCGAGAGCCGGACCGCGTGGCCTTCCAGCAAAAGCGAGCCGAAGGCCAGTGCCTCCGCGGTGGCCCAATCGATGCCTTCGCCGGAGGTGAACATGTCACGCTTCTGCTCGAGCTGGCGGATGATACGCTTGTGGGCGTTGAAGTTGCCGGGCACGCGGGTCAGGCCCTCGCCGATTTCCTTCAGGCGCTCAAGCGGCACGCCGGTTTCGCCGCGCCGCGCGTCACCGTAGGCGACAGAGAGCCCCGACCACACGCCGTCGAACCAATCAGCCTTGTTGGCTTTGTAATTTGTCGAGGCTTCGAAGGCGCGGTCGAGTTGGGCCGAGAAGTCGGCGATCTGCTTGTCGATCTCCTCTTGCGTCATCACCTTCTCGTTGACCAGCTTCTGGGCATAAATCTGGCGGGTCGTCGGGTGCGCGGCGATCTTCTTGTACATCACCGGCTGGGTGAACATCGGTTCGTCGCCCTCGTTATGGCCGTGGCGCCGATAGCAGATCATGTCGATGACCACGTCCTTCTTGAAGCGCTGGCGGTACTCGGTGGCGATACGCGCGCAATGCGTGACCGCCTCGACGTCGTCGGCATTGACGTGGAAGATCGGCGCCGCCACCACCTTGGCGACGTCCGAGCAGTAGTGCGACGTGCGCGAGAAGCGGGGCGAAGTGGTGAAGCCGATTTGGTTGTTGATGACGATGTGGATGGTGCCGCCGGTTCTGTAGCCCTTCAGGTTGGAGAGATCGAACGCCTCCGGCACCAGGCCTTGGCCGGCGAAGGCGGCGTCACCGTGCAGCAGCAGTGCCATCACTTTCTCGCGTTCGGTGTCGTTCTTCTGGCGCTGTTTGGCGCGCACCTTGCCGAGGCAGACGGTATTGATGCACTCAAGGTGCGACGGATTGGCGGTGAGCGACAGGTGAACCGTCTTGCCGTCGAAAACGCGGTCCGAAGACGAACCCAGGTGGTACTTCACGTCGCCCGAGCCGCCGACATCGTCAGGGCTGGACGAGCCGCCCTGGAACTCGTGGAAGATTGCCTGGAAGGGCTTGCCCATGACGTTGGCGAGCACATTCAGCCGGCCGCGATGCGCCATGCCGAGGATGATCTCCTCGATGCCGAGCTGGCTGCCGCGCTTGAAGATCTGCTCCATCGCCGGCACAAGGCTCTCGCCGCCGTCGAGGCCGAAGCGCTTGGTGCCGGTAAATTTCTTGTCGAGGTACTTCTCGAAACCCTCAGTCTCGATCAGCCGGTTGAGGATGGCGCGTTTGCCCATCACGGTGAATTCCGGCTGGTTGTGGATGCGCTCGATGCGCTCCTGAATCCAGGCCTTTTCGTCCGGATCCTGGATGTGCATGAACTCGACGCCGATCGAACCGCAGTAGGTCTGCTTCAGGATTGCGACGATCTCGCGCACGGTCGCAGACTCAAGGCCCAGCACGTAGTTGATGAACACCTGCCGGTCCATGGCCTTGTCCTTGAACCCGAAGGATGCGGGGTCCAGTTCGGCA
>JAYOXJ010000412.1:0-2768 GCA_038152725.1 Rhodospirillaceae bacterium | reverse complement strand
ACCCACTACCGCACGTCCTTGTCCTGACCGCCATCGTCGTCGGTGTCGCCACTACGGCGCTCGGCCTCGCCCTAGTGGTCCGTATCCGCGACGCCTACGATACGATCGAGGAAGACGAGATCGAGGCGATGGAGAACGAGACGTGATCGCCGAGCATCTTCCGGTCCTGCAGATCATCGTACCGTTGCTTTCGGCGCCGTTTTGCATGTTTATCCGCCATCCCAAGCTGGCATGGGCCTGGGCAACGCTGGTCTCGTGGCTATGCCTGCCCATGGCCATCGGCAATTTGATGACGGTGTTGGACAAGGGGGTCGTCGTTTATGAGATCGGCGAATGGGCCGCGCCGTGGGGCATCGAATACCGGCTCGACAGCCTCAATGCCTTTGTTCTGGTGATCGTCGCCATGGTCGGCGCGGTGGTGTTCCCCTACGCCCGCAAATCGGTGGAACGTGAGATCCCCGCCAGTCGCACCTATCTCTTCTACGCCATGATGTTGCTCTGCATGACTGGGCTCATGGGCATCACAATCACCGGCGACGCGTTCAACCTTTTCGTATTTCTCGAAGTTTCGTCGCTGTCGACCTACGTCTTGATCAGTTTCGGCCGAGACCGTCGCGCGCTCACCGGCGCCTACAATTATCTGATCATGGGCACCATCGGCGCCACCTTCTACATCATCGGCGTCGGCTTGATGTACATGGTGACCGGCACGCTGAATATCGCCGACCTCGCCAAGCTGGTGCCGTCCTTGACCGACAACCGAACCCTGCAGGCCGCGCTCGCGTTCTTGACCGTCGGTCTCGCCCTTAAGGCCGCGTTATTCCCGCTGCATATGTGGCTGCCGAACGCCTATACCTACGCGCCCTCGACAGTAACCGCATTTCTCGCCGCTACCGCCACCAAGGTTGCCGTTTACGCCTTCATCCGTGTCGTGTTCTCGATTTTCGGCGGCGTCGATATCCTGGCGCTGCTTCCTGTCCGCGAGGCATTGATGGTGCTGGCGCTGGTCGGCATGTTCGCCGGATCTGCCGTGGCCATCTACCAGGCCGACGTCAAACGCGTCCTCGCCTATTCGTCCGTCGCGCAGATCGGCTACATGATCCTGGGTATCAGTTTCGACACCGTAACCGGCGTCACCGCCGGTATCGTACATCTGTTCAACCACGCCCTGATGAAAGGCGGCTTGTTCCTTGCCATCGGCGCCGTCGCCTATCAGATCGGCTCGGTCAAGATCGCCGACATGGCCGGCCTCGGAAAACGTATGCCGCTGACCATGGCAGCCTTCGTCGTTGGTGGCCTGAGCCTGATCGGTGTGCCGCTGACCGCAGGCTTCATATCCAAGTGGTATCTGATCCAGGCGGCGATCGAGCAAGGCTGGTGGCCAGTCGCAGTGCTGATCGTGTTGAGCTCCCTGCTCGCCGTGATCTACGTCTGGCGCATTGTCGAGGTAGCCTACTTCCGGCCTCTGCCGGCGGGCGCCCAGGACATCAAGCCGGCACCGCTCTCGATGATCATACCGACCTGGGTACTGATCGGCGCGACGGTCTATTTCGGCATCGACGCCACCACCACCCTTGATGTCGCCGGCACCGCAGCGCGCGCACTCGTGCCGGGAGCAATGCCATGACCCCGGAATTCGCCATCCTGTTCGCCATCTGCGCACCGCTGGTCGCGGTCCCGCTGATGGCGCTCGCCCGTAACAACGCCAATCTGCGCGAAGGCGTGACGCTGGCCATTGCTGTGGTCGTTTTCGTCGCCGTCGCCAACCTTTTCGCGGGCGTCATCGGCGGCGGGCGGCCGACCGTGGGTTTGGGCGAAATGCTGCCCGGGCTCGAGATATCCTTCACCATCGAGCCGCTCGGCATGCTGTTTGCCGGCATCGCAAGCTTTTTGTGGATCGTCACCACGGTCTATTCGATCGGCTACATGCGTGGACACCATGAAAAGAACCAAACCCGGTTCTACATGTTCTTCGCCATCGCCATATCGAGCGCGCTCGGCATCGCCTTCTCCGGCAACATGCTGACGCTGTTCGTGTTCTACGAAGTGTTGACGATTTCGACGTTTCCGCTGGTCACGCATTCCGGCACCGAAGAGGCGAAACGCGCCGGGCGGGTCTACCTCGGAATCCTGATCGGCACGTCGATCGTGCTGCAGCTGACCGCCGTGATCTGGACTTGGACCATCGCCGGCACCCTCGACTTCACCGCGGGCGGCATTCTCCGCGACAAGGCTTCCGGCGGCCTCACCGCGCTGCTGCTGGCCATGTACATGTTCGGTATCGGCAAGGCGGCGGTGATGCCGTTCCACCGCTGGCTGCCCGCCGCCATGGTTGCGCCGACACCCGTCAGCGCGTTGCTGCACGCCGTCGCCGTCGTCAAAGCCGGGGTGTTCACGGTACTCAAGGTCACCATCTACATCTTCGGCATCGACAATCTGGCCGCGCTTCACAGTTCCGTCTGGCTGCAGTACGCCGCCGGCGGAACGATCCTGATCGCTTCTCTCGTCGCCATGCGGAAGGACAACCTGAAAGCGCGGCTCGCCTACTCGACCGTCAGCCAACTTTCCTACATCGTGCTCGGCGCCATGTTGGCGAGCTCGCTCAGCGCAATCGGCGGCGCAATGCACATCGCCATGCATGCGTTCGGCAAAATCACGCTGTTTTTCTGCGCCGGCGCCATCATGGTGGCGTCCCACAAAACCGAGATCAGCCAAATGCGCGGACTTGGCCGCAAGATGCCGATCACATTCGCCTGCTTCCTGATCGG
>JAYOXJ010000411.1:454-2770 GCA_038152725.1 Rhodospirillaceae bacterium | reverse complement strand
AAATCATGGTATAAACAGGTCAAACACTAACCGTTACCTACTTCAGCCCCTTAATTTAAATTGGCGGGAAGGGAGGACGAACCCATGTTCGAAGGTTTCGAGGAGCGCCGTGTGCAGACGTCCGGGCCGGAGATCTATCTCCGCAAGGCGGGCAACGGGCCGGCGGTGCTGTTGATCCACGGCTATCCGCAGAACCATGCCTGCTGGCACGCGGTGGCGCCGAAACTCGCCGAGCGCTTCACTGTGGTGGTGCCGGATTTGCGCGGCTACGGCAATAGCGGCCGGCCGGCGGATGACGACGGCCACACGGTCTATTCCAAGCGCGCCATGGCGGCCGACCTGGCCGAGGTGATGACGGCGCTTGGGTTCGAGACGTTTCAGGTGGTCGGCCACGACCGCGGCGCGCGCGTCGGATATCGCATGTGCCTGGATCATCCGGCGCGGGTGACAAAGTTCTGCTCACTCGACGTGGTGCCGACGCTGCATATGTGGGACACCATCGATAAGACCCGCGCACTCGGTGCCTTCCATTGGACGTTCCTGGCGCAGCCGGCGCCGTTTCCGGAAACCTTCATCGGCTTCGACCCGGACCGTTTCCACAAGCACCTGATGGAGAGCTGGGCGGCGCCCGGGTTCCAGTTCGACGCCGAAGTCCTGGAGGCCTGCCTCGCGCCGCTCCGCCAGCCTGACGCCATCGCCGCCACCTGCGCCGACTACCGCGCCGGTGCCAGGACCGATGCCGAGCACGACGCCGAGGACAAGAAGGCCGGGCGCAAGGTGCAATGCCCGATGCTGTTCCTGTGGGGCGGGGCGCGCGGCTTCGGCGGGCCGGTCAAGAAGCCGCAAGGGGCCATGGACGACACGGCACCGGGCAAGGACCCGCTCGATGTCTGGCGCGCATGGTGCGCGGCCGACGTGACCGGCGGGCCGCTCGACTGCGGCCACTTCCTTCCCGAGGAAAAGCCCGACGAAGTGGTGACGCGGCTGTTCGGCTTCCTCGATCCCGGCAGCGCCTGAGTGGACGCGGCCAAGGCATCGGGCGCCGAGGCGACGGCCTGGCGCGGCATTCTCTTCTTTCTCGCCGCCTGGGCGGTGGTGCCGAACATCGACGTCGCCGCCAAGCTGCTCGGGCAGTGGGGCTATCCCGTGCTGCTGGCGGTGTGGGCGCGCTTCGCATTCAGCCTGTTGATCCTGTCGCCGGCACTGCTGACCCGGCGCCGCTCGATTTTTATGCCGCCGCCCGATGCCCGCATGCACGTCTTCCGCGGCGTGTTGCTGGTGTTGGCGACCTTCGGCTTCTTCCTGGGCCTCCGCACCATGTCGATCGCCGACGCGCTCGCCGCCTATTTCGTCTATCCGTTCCTGGTGACGGCGCTGTCGCCGATCTTCCTGGGCGAACGGCCGGGCTGGCGGCGCTGGACGGCGGTCGGCTTCGGCTTCCTGGGCTCGCTGATCGTCATCCGCCCAACGTTGGATGGCGTGCCGATGGGTACGCTCTACGTGCTCGGCGCCGCCGTCGCCTTCGCCGGCTACAACTTGCTGACACGGGGTTTGAGCCGCCAGGCGGACCCTTGGCAGACGCTGACCTTCCAATCGCTGGTCGGTTTCGCCGTCACGTCGCTGGCCCTGCCGTGGATCTGGCAGGCGCCCGATTTGCCCGGTTTCGGCCTGATGCTGATGCTCGGCGCGGCAGCGACGCTCGGCCATTATCTCTTGATCCGCGCCTATACGCTGGCGCCGGCGCCGGTGCTGGCCCCCTTCGCCTATTTCGAGATCGTCATGGCGACGACCCTGGGATATCTCGTCTTCGGCGACTTCCCCGATCGCTGGACCTGGGCCGGTGTCGCCGTCATCGTCGCCAGCGGCATCGTCATCGCCATCCGCGAACGAAAGGCGCCCTCGGATACCCAAGCATAGGGCGGACACGCAGGCGTGATTGCTGAATTCGATGGAGGGGCGTTGATCGCCGGGCGGCGCTGCCGGTAGACTTCTTCCTCAACCGACGGAAGGGAATATCATGTCGCTGCTTGCCACCTCGAAAACCTTCACCAGCAAGGACTTCAAGCTCACCACCGGCGCGGTGCTGCCGGAAGTGACGCTCGCCTACGAGACCTGGGGCAAGCTCAATGCGGACGGTTCCAACGGCATCCTGCTCTGCCACGGCTACACCAGCCATCCGCATGCCGGCGGCGATGGCGGCTGGTTCGCCAACCTGATGGGGCCTGGCAAGGCGGTCGATACCGACAAGTATTTCGTCGTCTGTTCCAACATGCTGGGCTCGTCCTACGGTTCGACCGGGCCGGGCAGCATTGACCC
>JAYOXJ010000411.1:0-342 GCA_038152725.1 Rhodospirillaceae bacterium | reverse complement strand
ACATGATCGCCGCGCAGGTGCGCCTGATCGACCACCTCGGCATCAAGCAGATGGCGGCGGTGATCGGCTATTCCTACGGTGGCCATCTGACGTTCATGTGGGGCGTCATGCACCCGGACCGCATGCGCGCCCTGGTGCCGATCGCCGGCGTCATGGAGCGCAAAAGTTCCGCCGCCATGGTCGATGCGCTGCGCAAGCGTTTCGAGACCACCTGCCCGGGCTGGAACGGTGGGCGCTACTACGGCAAGGAACGCGAGAGCGGTGTGCGCGACCTGATGGTTACCATCCGCAAGGAGACGCTGGCCAACTACGGCATCGGCAAGCACCTGGAAGATATAAAAG
>JAYOXJ010000410.1:1941-2777 GCA_038152725.1 Rhodospirillaceae bacterium | reverse complement strand
GAACAGCCGCGCCTGGTGGAAGGCGAACAGCTTGGCGCAGGCGTAGGGGCTGTCGGGCCGCATCGGCGTGGTTTCCGTCTGCGGCGTTTCCAGTGGGCGTCCATACATTTCCGACGTCGAGGCCTGATAGAAGCGAATGTGCTGCTCGGCGCCGATCTGACGGATCGCTTCCAGCATCCTGAGCGTCCCAAGCCCATCCACGTCCGAGGTATAGATCGGCTCATCGAAGGAGACCTTCACGTGGCTTTGGGCGCCCAGGTTGTAGACCTCGTCGGGCTGGATAGTGGCGACCAGCTTCTCCAACCGGCCGCCGTCGGTGAGTTCGCCGTAGTGCAAGTGCAGGCGGCGGCCGGCCTCATGCGGGTCCTGATAGATGTGGTCGATACGCTGAGTGTTGAATGTCGAAGCTCGACGGATGATGCCGTGCACTTCGTAATCTTTGCTCAACAGGAGTTCGGCGAGGTAAGCGCCGTCCTGGCCGGTAATACCGGTGACGAGTGCGGTTTTCATATCCGGGTTCTTTCCCCCATCGATCAGCTCTCGTCGAGCCCCTTTTCCTTCATGTCGGCTTCGGCCTGGCGGCGCAGTTCATCGCGTTCCTTCAGGTAATCGTCGGTGGTGCGCGGTGTCGGCACGGTGCCCATGGCCAGCGGTTGGGTGTCGTCCTCGGCAATGGCGATGACGCGGCAGTCCTCGCACATCTTCAGCCGGTCGGTGCCGCCGGCGGTGGCGAACATGGGGTGGTCCTGCAGCTTCGCCACCATCTTCTCGATCGTCGATTTGGTGCCGAATTCCTTGCCGCAGCGGATGCACTTGAAGGGTTCTTCCTCCTTCAC
>JAYOXJ010000410.1:0-1931 GCA_038152725.1 Rhodospirillaceae bacterium | reverse complement strand
CGCTGGCGAGGAAGCTCAGGCGCGGCTCCAGGGTGATGACTTTCTCCGGGCAGGTGTTGCGGCAGAGCCCGCATTGCACGCACTGGGCCTCGGCGAAGGACAGTTGCGGCGCGTCCGGGTTGTCCTTCAGGGCGCCGGTCGGGCAGGCACCGACACAGGACAGGCAAAGCGTGCAGCCTGCGGTATCGACGATGACGGCGCCGAACGGCGCGCCGGCCTCGAGCTTGATGCTGTCGACCGGGTTGGGGGCGTGTTCGTGCAGCGCCTTCAGCGCCTGGGTCATGACCGAGCGCTTACGCCCCATGGCCATGTGCGTCGCCTGCGGCAGGCCCGGAAAAGCCGTCAGTCCGTGCAGAAGGCTTTCCAGCGCGCCGGGGTCGGTCGCGTCGGTGAATTGGATGCGGTCGGTGCCGTAGCCGAGCCCGGCCAGAATCTTGTTGGCGAGCGCGATTTCCTGTTCCAGGGCGGCGGTTTCGCCCGATTGCGCCGGACCGGCGAGGGCGACGATGCGCTCGGCGCCGTAGGCGGCGGCGGTGAGCAGGAAATCCAGCCCCACCTGGGTGACCGCGTTCATCGACACCGGGATCATCTTGGCCGGCAGGCCGTTGCCGTAGCGCGCCATGGCAGCGATCATGTCTTCGCCCCACTCGGCATCATGCAGCAACAGGCAGGCGTGGGTGCCACCGGCCTTGTGATAGGTGGAAAGCAGCGTGCGAAGCCGGGAATAAATCGCGTCGCCGGCGGGCAGCGCGTATTTCGCCGCGCCGGTCGGGCAGACCGAGGCGCAGGACCCGCAGCCGGCACAGACGTATGGGTCGAAGGCGATCTTGTCGCCCTTGGGCTGGGCGGCGCCGGTGGGGCAGTTGTCGATGCAGCGCGTGCAGCCGACGATGCCGGAATTGGCATGCGCGCAGAGTGCGGCTTCATAGTCCACATAGCGCGGCTTGTCGAAGTCGCCGACCAGGTCGACCAATTCCAGAAGTGCGTCGGTGACGGCGCCGGGACTGCGCGGATTGGGGTCTTCGTAGCCGTCCATCTTTTCCGGCGCCTGGAACAACGGCGGGTCTTCGCGCAGGTCCAGGATCAGGTCGCATTCCAGCTCGCCTTCGTCCGGCGCGCCGTCGAAGCCGAGACCGCCGCGTGCCGACGGTGAGGCGGCCTCGATACCGTCGACCTTCAAGGTGAAGGCGCCCAAATGTCCCTTCGCCCCGACGACGTGGCCGCGAAAGATCGGGTGGGTGATGACCCGGGGCGGCATGACGGAGTCGCGGTCGGTGACCAGCACCGTCACCTCGAGACGGCCGGTGACTTTTTCGGCCGCGGCGATGGCGTGTTCGGCCTCGCCGATCACCACCAAGTGGCCGTCGGAGCTCATGCTCACGGCGGGTGCATCAGAGATGTCGAGCGTGGCCTCCGCCAACAGCGCCGCCATCTTGGCGGTCAGGTTGATGCTGGCGCGTCCGGCTTGCTCTTCGCACCAGCCGGCCTTTTCGCGGATGTTGCAAAAGCGCAGTTCGGCGGCGTCCTCGCCAAGCTCTTCCGCCGCTTCCAGGAACAGCGGCGCCTCCTGGGTACAGGCGATCAAAAGCCGCTCGCCGCCCTTGGCCGCGGTCTCGAACCGCTGCAACTGCGCGCGGCAGAGCTGCGACGCGTGCTCGTCGCCGCCACCGCAGGCCTTGGCCCGCGCCTTGCCGTCGAACGCCATCGTGCCCTCGCAGTCGCAGACGAGGACGTCCATGTCGTTAACTTTCATCGCTTCGATCCTGTTGTCCCTGAGGCTGTGTCCATTGTTCGGCGCATCCTGGTCGCGCCATCCGGCTCGGTTTTTTTGGGGCGGCAGTTTGTCCGCATTTAAAGGGCATCGTCAATAGACGCGGCCGGACCGGCTCAAACGACGAGCCTGTAGGCATCGCCTTCACGGACGATGCGCC
>JAYOXJ010000409.1:1460-2782 GCA_038152725.1 Rhodospirillaceae bacterium | reverse complement strand
TCCACGTGGGCGTCCGGCAGCCAGGTATGCACCGGCCACATCGGCACCTTGACCGCGAAAGACGCCAGGAATGCGAGCCACAGCCACGCCTGCATGTCGACCGGGAAATTGTGCACCAGGAGCTTGGTGATGTCGGTGGTGCCGGCCTCGTAGTACATGGTGAACATGGCGAGCAGCATCAGCACCGAGCCGGCGAGCGTATAGAGGAACAGCTTAAACGCCGAATATACACGCCTGGGACCGCCCCAGATGCCGATGATCAGGAACATCGGGATCAGGACGCCTTCGAAGAAGATGTAGAACACCATCATGTCGAGGGCGCAGAACATGCCCACCATCATGGTCTCCAGGATCAGGAAGGAGATCATGTATTCCTTCACCCGGTCCTTGATCGAACGCCAGCTGGCGAGCACGCAGATCGGAGTCAGCAGCGTGGTCAGCAGGACGAACAGCACGGAGATGCCGTCGACGCCCATGTGGTAGGTCAGCCCCAGTACCGGCATCCAATTGGCCTTCTCGACGAACTGGAAGGCGGCGGTGGCGCCGTTGAAGTTGAACCACAGGTATGTGGACAGCACGAAATTGATGCCCGACGCCCACAGCGCGACGAAACGCGCGTTACGTGCGACGATGGCGGGATCCTTGTCCCGGATCATCAGGATGAACAGCGCCCCGGCCAGCGGGATGAAGGTCAGCAGAGAAAGAATAGGAAATCCGCTCATTGCCCGTTACCCCACATGCCTGAACAGGTACCAGGTAATGATGACCACGACGCCGATCAGCATGGTGAAGGCGTAGTGGTAGACGTATCCGGTTTGCATTCCCGATACGCGGATGGCGGCGCGCCGTATCGTCTCAGAAATGCCGTCTGGGCCGAGGCCGTCGATGATCCAGCCATCGATCACGCGCCAGAAACCGCGGCCGAGCGCAAAGCACGGACGCACGAACAACCGGTCGTAGAGCTCGTCGAAGTACCACTTGTTAAGCAGGAACTGGTAGACGCCTTGGAACGCAGCGGCCAAGCGGCCCGGAATGTCGGTCTTCACGACGTATAGTACATAGGCCAGGCCGATACCGCCGGCACCAACCACGAGCGGCAGATACTTGACCCAGAGCGGCACGAGGTGGGCGTGTTCCAGCGCCTTGTGTGTATCCATGATGAAGATGGCGTTGCCCCAAAACTCAGCCGTCTTGTGGCCGACGAATAGCTCGTAGCCGAGATAGCCGGCGGCGACTGCGCCGGTCGCCAATACCAGCAATGGTGCGATCATCACCTTCGGGCTTTCGTGGACATGCGCCATGGTGCGCTCGTCGGCACGCGG
>JAYOXJ010000409.1:0-1450 GCA_038152725.1 Rhodospirillaceae bacterium | reverse complement strand
CCGATCCACATCAGGGTGTAGGTGGCAGGGATCATCCGCCAGATGCCGCCCATGCGGCGCATGTCCTGTTCGTCCGACATGGCGTGGATGACAGAACCAGCGCCGAGGAACAGCAGCGCCTTGAAGAAGCCGTGCGTCATCAGATGGAAGATGCCGGCGGAATAGGCCGAAACGCCGCAGGCGAAGAACATGTATCCGAGCTGCGAGCAGGTCGAATAGGCGATGACGCGCTTGATGTCGTTCTGCACGCAGCCGACGGTGGCGGCGAAGATGGCGGTCGAGGCACCGATCACGGTGACCACGGTCAGTGCAGTGTCGGAATACTCGAACAGCGGCGACAGCCGGGCCACCATGAACACGCCTGCCGTCACCATTGTCGCCGCATGGATCAGCGCGGAAACCGGGGTCGGGCCTTCCATGGCGTCCGGCAGCCAAGTATGCAGCCCTAACTGCGCCGATTTGCCCATGGCGCCGACGAACAGCAGCAGACAGGTGATGGTAAGCGCGTGGAACTCGGTGCCGAAGACAGCCAGCATCGCGTCCTTCTTGCCGCCGGCGGCGCCGAAGATGGTGTCGAGATGCACGGTATCGAACATCATGAAGACGGCGAAGATGCCAAGCGCGAAGCCGAAATCGCCGACGCGGTTGACGACGAAGGCCTTAATGGCAGCGGCGTTGGCTGAAGGCTTGTTGTACCAGAAGCCGATCAGCAGGTAGGACGCGAGGCCGACCCCTTCCCATCCGAAGAACAGCTGCACCAGGTTATCGGCGGTGATCAGCATGAGCATGAAGAAGGTGAACAGGCTCAAGTAGCTCATGAACCTGGGCACGCAGGGGTCGTGATGCATGTAGCCGACGGAATAGATGTGCACCATGGCGGAAACGCCGGTGACGACGATCATCATCACCGCGGTGAGCGTGTCTACCTTGAGCGCCCAGGAGACTTCCAGCGTACCGGAGTCGATCCAGGTGAACAGCTGCGTCGTGCGGGCATGGCCGCCGATCGCCACGTCGGCGAAGACGCCGATGGCGCAGAACATCGACAGCACCAGTCCGGTGCAGGTGATCCACTGTGCCGCGAGGTCGAGTTTATGCTTCTTCTCCTTGTCGGACGCGTCGACGAAGGTTAGCGCGCCGGCAAGCGCGGCGCCGATAAGCGGCAGGAATACGACGAGGATATCCAGCATCGCTGCTCAGCCCTTCATCATGTTGACGTCTTCGACGGCGATGGAGCCGCGATTGCGGAAGAAGATCACCAGGATGGCGAGACCGACGGCGGCCTCGGCGGCAGCGACGGTGAGCACGAACATGGCGAACACCTGGCCGACCAGATCGCCGAGCGATGCGGAGAACGCCACCAGGTTGATGTTGACGGCCAACAGCATCAGTTCCACCGACATCAGGATGATGATGATGTTCTTGCGGTTCAGGAAGATGCCGAAGATCCCGA
>JAYOXJ010000408.1:0-2794 GCA_038152725.1 Rhodospirillaceae bacterium | reverse complement strand
AAACGACCTCGTGGCCGTGGTCGCGCACGTTGCGGGGCACGTTGCCGAGCGGCTCCTTGCCCTTCAGGCGCACCTCGGCGGTCTCGCCGGAGGCCATTTTCTCGATCAACAGCTTGGTGCGGACGAAAGTCATCGGACAGACCTGATCGGTAATGTCGAGAAAGAAGTCGGCATTGGATTTCTGAGTCATTTGCGGCCCGAATATTTGCTGTCGTCACGTGATTAGGTCTTGATTTCTCATATATATCGTATAATCAATTGATCAAGTACTATAGCATTTCAGTACTGCACCCTTGAACATTACCCGAGGTCAATATGGGTGCGAAACGCCAGCGAAAAAGGTATTGCGTCCGTTATGAGCGAGCAGCCCAACATCTCGGAACTCCTCGAGTTCACCACCGAAATCGTCGCCGCGCACGCCGGCAATAACACCGTCGCGCCCGAAGACCTGCCGCGCCTCATCCAGGACGTCTACAAGACGCTGTCCGGCCTCGGCGGCCAGCCCGACCGGCCGAAGCCGGCGGTGACGGTGAAGAAGTCGGTGTTTCCCGACTACATCGTCTGCCTCGAGGACGGCAAGAAACTGAAAATGCTGAAGCGCCATCTGAAGACCGCCTACAATATGACGCCCGAGGAATACCGCGAGCGCTGGGGCCTGGCCGCAGACTATCCCATGGTCGCGCCGAATTACGCCAAGCACCGTTCGACGCTGGCCAAGAAGATCGGTCTCGGCACCAAGCCCCGCGGCAAGCGGAAGTGACCCTTCGGCCGATTGACCCCACAAAGTTAGGGGTTCACTCGCAACGCATTCGGCATATATATTGTGTCCAGGGGAGCGCCGTCGTGGCGGCTCCGCCCCATTGGGGTTGGTGATGGTGGAAACCCGCATAGAGCAGTTGTGCGTCGAGCATAACATGAAGATGACGGACCAGCGCCGGGTCATCGCCCGCGTGCTGTCGCTGGCCGACGACCACCCCGACGTGGAGGAAGTGCATCGCCGCGCCTCCAAGATCGACCAGCGCATCTCCATCGCCACCGTCTATCGTACCGTGCGCCTCTGGGAAGAGGCCGGCATTCTCGACCGCCACGACTTCGGCGATGGCCGCGCGCGCTACGAGGAAGTCACCGACGAGCACCACGACCACCTCATCGACGTCAAGTCGGGCAAGGTCATCGAATTCCAGAACGAGGAGATCGAGGTCCTGCAGGAGCGCATCGCGCGCGAGCATGGCATGAAACTCGTCGGCCACAAGCTCGAGCTCTACGGCAGGCCCCTCGGTCCCGAGGATGGCGGCAAGAAAGGCGGGGCGAGCTGACCTTGACAGGCCACCGCGCGGTGCTAGTTTCTCGGCGATTTCGCGAAGGCTCCGGCGGTTTCGCTGCCGGAAACTGTGGCCGGCGCGGCGATCTTTTCGGTATCACAACGACATCAGTGTCATAGCGAACGGTCTTGGCCAAGAAACTCCACATCAAGTCCTACGGCTGCCAGATGAACGTCTATGACGCCGAGCGCATGACGGACCTGCTCCGTCCGATCGGCTACGTTGCCGTCGACGCGCCCGAAGACGCCGATCTCGTCATCCTCAATACTTGCCATATCCGCGAAAAGGCGGCGGAGAAGGTCTATTCGGACCTGGGCCGCCTGAAGCAGGCCAAGCGCGCACGTGCCGAGGGCGGCAGCGCCATGGTGCTGGCGGTGGCTGGCTGCGTGGCGCAGGCCGAGGGCGCCGAGATCCTGGCGCGGGCACCCTACGTCGACATGGTGTTCGGGCCGCAGGCCTATCACAAGCTGCCGGAGATGGTGGCGCGCGTGCACCGCGAGCAGGGCACGGTGCTCGACACCGAGTTTCCGGCCGAATCGAAATTCGATCACCTGCCGGCGCCGGAAGCGCGCGGGCGATATTCCACTTTCCTCACCGTGCAGGAAGGTTGCGACAAGTTCTGCACCTTCTGCGTCGTGCCCTATACCCGCGGCGCCGAGACCTCGCGCCCGGCCGCCGACGTCATCCGCGACGCCCAGGGCCTGGCCGCCGGCGGTGTCCGTGAGATCACGCTCCTGGGCCAGAACGTCAACGCCTACCACGGCGGCACAATGGATGGCGGCGAATGGGGGCTCGGCCGGCTGATCCGGGAGCTGGCCGCGATCGATGGGATCGAGCGCATCCGTTACACCACTTCCTATCCGGCCGAGGTCGACGACGACTTGATCGCCGCGCACCGCGACGTGCCCGAACTGATGCCCTATCTGCACCTGCCGGTGCAGTCCGGTTCCGACCGCGTGCTCGCCGCCATGAACCGGCGCCACGACCGCGGCTTCTATCTGGCGCTGGCGCGGCGGCTTCGCGACGCGCGTCCGGACCTGGCGCTGACCTCCGACTTCATCGTCGGTTTCCCGGGCGAGACCGATGCCGACTTCGAGGCCACCCTCGACCTCGTCCGCGAGGTCGGCTTCGCCGGCGCGTTCTCCTTCAAGTACAGCGCGCGGCCGGGTACGCCGGCGGCGGCCATGGCCGGCCAGGTCGAAGACGCCGTCAAGGTCGAGCGGCTGGCACGGCTGCAGGCACTGCTCTCCGCCCAGCAGGCGGCGTTCAACCAACGCAGCGTTGGCACCGAGATGGACGTTCTGCTCGAAGGCGCCGGCCGCCATTCCGGCCAGCTCGTCGGCAAGAGCCCCTACATGCAGGCGGTGCACGTCACCGCGCCGGACAGCCTGATCGGCGACATCGTCCGGCTCCGCATCGAGGCGGCGCATCCCACCCGCCTCGCCGGACGGCTCGTCCGCGCGATCGACGGG
>JAYOXJ010000407.1:0-2798 GCA_038152725.1 Rhodospirillaceae bacterium | reverse complement strand
CGCACTGCCGGGCGGGCGCGAAAATCGGCCGCCGGTTACGATCTCACGCGCGTCTTCGTCGGCTCAGAAGGCACGCTCGGCGTCATCACCGAAGTGACGCTTCGCCTCTACGGCATCCCGGAAGCGGTTTCGGCTGCCGTCGCCTCGTTCCCAGATCTCGAGTCGGCGGTCAACACCGTGATCCTCACCATCCAGAGCGGCATTCCGGTGGCCCGCATCGAGCTTCTCGACGAAGTGCAGATGGATGCCATCAACCGCTACGCCAAATTCGACTACCCGATACGCCCGACCCTGTTCTTCGAGTTCCATGGTACCGAAGCGGGCGTTCAGGAACAGGCCCGCATGGTCCAGGCCATTGCCGGCGATTTCGGGTCCGAGGATTTCAAATGGGCGACACGGCCCGAGGATCGCTCGAAACTATGGCAGGCGCGCCACGACGCCTATTACGCGGCGCTGGCACTCCGGCCGGGCGCCAAGGGTATGGCGACGGACGCCTGCGTCCCGATTTCGCGGCTCGCCGAATGCCTGCTCGAAACCCGAAAGGACATCGACGAGAACGACCTTTTGGCCCCCATCGTCGGCCATGTCGGCGACGGCAATTTTCACCTCTGCATGATCATGGATCCGGATGACAATGACGAGGTGGCACGCGTCAACGCGGTCAACGAGCGCATGATCATGCGCGCGCTCGCCATGGGCGGCACCTGCTCTGGCGAGCACGGAGTCGGGTACGGCAAGATGGACTTCCTTGTCGCCGAACACGGCGAGGCGGTCAGCGTCATGCGCGCCATCAAGACGGCCTTGGATCCGAACAACATCATGAACCCGGGCAAGATCGTCCGCGTCTGAGCCCGAGCCTGCAATTTCCGGAGTCTCCCGACAATCGCCATGACCGACCACGACCCGACGTCACTTCTCGACCGAATGGTCCGCGCCGCCGTGGCTGCGGCCGATCCGATGCTCTGCGTGCCGCCGCACCTGCCGGCGCCGCCCAAGGGTCGCACGCTGGTGATCGGCGCCGGCAAGGCATCGGCGGTGATGGCCCAGGCAGTCGAAAACAGCTGGCCGCGGGAACGGCTCTGCGATCTTTCAGGCCTGGTCATCACGCGCTACGGCTATGCCAAGCCCTGCGCACACATCGAAATCGTCGAGGCAGCCCACCCGGTGCCGGACCAGGCAGGCCTCGATGGCGCCGCGCGCATGATCGAACTGGTCAAGGGCCTCGGTCCCGACGATCTATGCTTAGCGCTGATTTCGGGGGGCGCTTCGGCGCTGCTGACGCTGCCGGCACCGCCCTTGACCCTCGCCGATAAACAGGCGGTCAACCAGGCCCTGCTGCGCTCCGGCGCGACGATCACCGAGATGAACTGCGTGCGAAAACACCTCTCCGCCATCAAGGGCGGGCGCCTCGCCCGTGCCGCCGCGCCGGCGCGCTTGCTGAGCCTCTTGATCTCGGATGTCCCTGGCGACGACCCCGGTGTCATCGGTTCCGGCCCGACCGTGCCCGATCCGACCACCTATGCCGACGCACTCGCCATCGTGAAACGCCATGCCATGCAACTGCCGGCAGCGGCCCAGCGCCTGCTCGATGCGGCGGCCGATGAATCGCCCAAGCCGGGCGATACCGCTTTCACCAACACCGAAGTGCGCATGACCGCGCGCCCGGCGGCCAGTCTCGACGCGGCCAAGGCGATCGCCACGGCAGCCGGATTGAACGTGCTCGTGCTTGGCGACGCGCTCGAGGGCGAGGCCCGCGACGTAGCCGCCCAACATGCCGAATTGGCTCTCGCCATCCGGGCCGGCACCGGTCCCGTTCAGACGCCTGCGGTGGTGCTTTCCGGCGGCGAATTGACCGTCACCATGAAGGGCAACGGCAAGGGCGGTCCCAACGGCGAATACATGCTGGCCATGGCGATTGCGCTCGACGGTGCCGAGGGAATTCATGCCATCGCCTGCGACACCGACGGCATCGATGGCTCGGAAGACAACGCCGGCGCCATGATTGCCCCCGACATCCTGAAACGTGCAGGCGCAGCCGGCCTCGATGCGGCGAAATTCCTAGCCAACAACGACTCTTACGGGTTTTTCACCGGAACCGGTGATCTGGTCATGACCGGCCCGACATACACGAACGTGAACGACTTCCGGGCGCTCCTGGTGTTGTCGTAACGCGCACTAATCTCTACACTTGCTGGCCGTAGCGAAGCCCGCGCCGTGCCGCCGCAGCCACAGCCCGCCGGCGCCGGTTCGGTCGACCAAAACCACGGATCCCAGGGACGAAACCGTGCGCAAAATCATCTCAGTCATTATCGTTCTCGCCGTCATCGTCGTCGGTGCGGTTGTCTTGCTGCCCAGCTTCGTCGGCTGGAACCAGTACAAGGGCATGGCTACCGAGAAAGTCCGCGAACTGACCGGGCGCGAACTCAAGATCGCGTGGGATGCCGGCAACGGGTCGGCCGGCGAGGCGATGGCGGATCTCGCATCGCGGCTGCCGGGCCAGCACATCCTTCTGAACGAAAAGATCGATGGGACCTTTCCCGTCCATCATCCGGACCCGACCGTCGTCGAGAACCTCGAGCAGCTTCGCGACGTGGTGACCGGAGAGGGGTGCGATCTCGGTATCGCCTTCGACGGCGACGGCGACCGGATCGGAGTCATCGACGGCGACGGCGAAATCCTGACCGACCAGGGCTTCGACGACTACCCGCACATCGAACTGCGGAGGGTCGCATGAAACAGATCATCTCGCATCTCAAGATCTACTGGCCGGTGCTCGTGATCCTCGCCGGCCTCTTCGG
>JAYOXJ010000406.1:0-2802 GCA_038152725.1 Rhodospirillaceae bacterium | reverse complement strand
GGGATGGGCAAGCTCGGCCGCTACGATCCCAAATCCGGCGCCATCAAGGAATGGCCGTCACCGTCCGGCGCCCGCTCGCACCCCTACGCCATCGCCATCGTCGACGGCATCGTCTGGTACAACGAGTCCGGACAGCGCCCGGACGCGCTGGTGCGTTTCGATCCGAAAACCGAGGCCTTCCAGAGCTGGGCGATTCCATCGGGCGGCATCTACGCCGGCATCATCCGTCACATGCGCGCGACGCGCGAAGGCAACCTGATCATGCACCAGAGCAGCACCAACCGCATCATTCTGGTCGAGCTCCAACGGCCGACCCAGTAAGCCCCAAGCCCGCAACACCCAGGACAGGGAAACCGCAATGAAACGCCAAGACATCGATCCGAAAATCTTCGCCCTCTACGACGAGTACTGCCACGGCGACATGAAACGCCGCGACTTCCTCAACCGCGCCTCCGCCGTCGCCGCAGTCGGCGGCTCGGCGTTGGCCATGGCGGAAGCGCTGCTGCCGCGCTACGCCGAAGCGGCGATGATCTCGTTCACCGATAGCCGCATCAAGGCGACCTACGTCAACTACGACTCGCCGGGCGGCACGTCGGGCAAGATGAAGGGCTACTTGGTACAGCCGGCCGGCAACGGTCCGTTCCCGGCGGTGCTGGTGGTGCATGAGAACCGCGGCCTCAACCCGCATATCGAAGACGTGGCACGCCGCGCCGCGGTCGAGGGTTTCCTCGCCTTCGTACCGGACGGTCTCTATCCGGCCGGCGGCTATCCCGGCAACGACGACGACGGCAAGGTGATGCAGCGTAAGCTCGATGCGCAGAAGCTGTTCACCGACCTCCTCAACGGCGCCAAGTTCATCAAGAAGCATGCGCTTTCCAACGGCAAGCTCGGTGTCACTGGGTTCTGCTACGGCGGCTGGGTGACAAACGCCATGGCGGTTGAGTTGGGTAGCGACCTCCAGGCCGGCGCTCCCTTCTACGGCCGCGCCCCCAAGCTCGAAGGCGTTGCCAATATCAAGGCGTCGATGCTGATCCATTACGCCGAGGACGACGGCGGCGTGAACGCCACGCAGGACGGCTACAAGAAGGCACTCGACGCCGCCAAGGTGGCCTACGAGATGCACACCTACCCCGGCACCAAGCACGGCTTCCACAACAACTCGACGCCGCGTTACGACGAGGCGCAGGCGAAAGTCGCCTGGGAACGTACCGTCCAGCACTTCAAGAAACACCTCGCCTGAGCGGGGTGATAGGCGGAATCAGTCGGCGGGCTTCCTCGGAAACTTGGTCAGCCCGCTGACGATGCCGCGGAGCGTGCGCACCTCCTGTTCGGTCAGGCGCGAGCGCTGGAAGATGTTGCGGATGTTGCGCACCATGATCGGGCGCTTCTCCTTGACGCGCAGGAACCCGCAGGCGTCCAGCTCGCCTTCGAGATGTTCGAACAGTCCGACCATCTCTTCGACATTGGCCGGCCGTGTTTCCTTCGGCAGCACCAGTTCGTGCGCCGGCGTGGCGTCGGCGGCCTGATACCACTCGTAACCGATCACGAACACCGCCTGCGCCAGGTTGAGCGAACTGAATAGCGGGTTGAGCGGCACCGTGACCACCGCATGGGCGAGCGCAACGTCGTCGTTGTGGAGCCCGATCGCCTCCTTGCCGAATAGGACGCCGGCCTTGGCACCCTCGGGTGCGGACGCACGCAACAGCGCCGACGCTCCCTTCGGCGTCAGCGCGTCCTTGGTCATGTCGCGCGGACGTGCGGTGGTTGCCAGCACGGTAGCGAGGTCTGCAACGGCATCGGCGGTGGTGTCGAACACGCGCGCATCGTAGAGGATGCGGTCGGCGCCGGACGCGGCGGGGAAGGAATCCGGGTTAGGCCAGCCGTCGCGCGGCGCGACCAGCCGCAACTCGCCAAGGCCGCAGTTGGCCATAGCGCGCGCCACCATGCCGATGTTCTGGCCCAACTGTGGTTCGACCAGGATGACCGCGAAGCCGGGCGCGCGCGCATCGGCGAGTGGGCCCAGATCGCGTTCGCCCTCATCGCTTTGGACCACGGCGCCGCCCCGATCAGACGTGATGCGGTTCGGCGCCGCTGCGGAACAGCGTGTAGATGATGCTGTCGCGGAGCGCGTTGTATGAGGCATCGATAATGTTCGGCGATACACCGACCGTCGACCAGTTGTGGCCATGGCCGTCGGCCGACTCGATCATCACCCGCGTCACCGCGCGCGTGCCTTCGCTGGGCGTCAGGATACGCACCTTGTAGTCGACCAGCTTCAAGTCGGCGAGGATCGGATAATACGGCAGCAGAACCTTTCTGAGCGCCGCGTCGAGGGCGTTGACCGGCCCGTTGCCCTCGGCCACCTGCATTTCCTTACAGCCGCCGGAATCGATGCGAACCGTCGCCTCCGAGAACGTCACCAACTCGCCGGCGGCGTTCCAGCGCCGCTCGTCGATGACGCGAAAACTGGTGCAATGGAAATAGTCGGGCACGGTGCCGAGCGTGCGCCGGGCAAGCAATTCGAAACTCGCCTCCGCGCCGTCGTAGGCGTAGCCCTTGAACTCCTGTTCCTTGACCAGTTCGACCAGGCGATTGACCTTCGGGTTCTTAGGATCGATCTCGAGCCCAATCTCGCGGAAGCGAGCCAGGATATTGGAGCGCCCGGATTGGTCTGAGACGACGATGTGGCGCTGGTTGCCGACTGCTTCCGGCGGCACGTGCTCGTAGGTGCGCGCATCCTTCTCAACGGCCGAGACATGCAGCCCACCCTTGTGGGCGAAGGCCGACTCACCGACGTAAGGC
>JAYOXJ010000405.1:1098-2804 GCA_038152725.1 Rhodospirillaceae bacterium | reverse complement strand
ACCCTGGTCCAGGAGACCGCCAGTCAGTTCGGTATTCTCGTCCTTTCTCCGGCGTTCCGCGACGGCCGGACCGGCAGCGTCGCGCAGAACCGCGAAAACCTGCTGGGCTACGTCTCAGGCGTGTTTCGGGTCGGCGACCTGATCGAAACTTCAGGGGAAATGCATGGCAAGAAGTCAGCGCTGCCGCTGATCGATATTCATCTCTTCGATTTGAGCGCTGATGCCGCGAGCCAGCTGCTGTTTCCGACGGCGGGAACGGCGCCGGACTCATTCGACCAGGGCACGCACATGACCGTGGATTTCGAAGTCGCCGGGCGCCAGTGGCGCGTGGTCGTTACGCCGAGCATTTGGTTCAAGGCCGACAATCGCCCGATCGGTTCGTTGATTATGCTTTTCGCTGTGGCCCTTGCGGTCATCATGCTTCTTCTCGTCTTGAAAAGCCGCATTCAGAAAGCGGAAGAAGCCGAGGCGCATGCCCGCGATATGAACCTGGCCCGCGAGCGGCTCTACAAAGCGCAGGAAATCGCGCGTCTGGTCAGCCTGGAGTTCGACGGCGACCGACGCGTCTTTGCGACCGCCGGTGGCCTTTCCAGATTGCTGGGCATCACCGAACGGATCGACGGATACCCCTTGGAAACGCTTTTACGCAATGTCGTCGCCAATGAACGGGGGCAAGTTATCGACAAACTGATGTCCAGCGAAAGCCCTGACGGATTCGATTTCGAAGTCGTCGTCGACGGCAACGTGCGCACCCTTCATGCCCTAAGCGAAGGGGTGAACGAATACGGCCGCACGCCGGTGACGCTGCAGGACATCACCTTGCGAAAGCAAAATGAGGAGCGGACGCGGCGGTTGGAGCGCGAACTGCTGCAGAGCCAGAAGCTCGAAGCCATCGGCACCCTGGCCGGGGGCATCGCGCATGAGATCAATACGCCGATTCAGTACATCGGCGACAATCTCGCATTCGTGGCCGAGGCATTCGACGCATCGCAAAAGGTGATCGCGGAGCAGCGCGAACTCGTCGATGCCGCCAAGGCGAACGATGCACTCAAGCCGCTGGCTGAGCGTATCGACGCATCTTACCGGCAGTCGGACATGGATTTCTTCTTGGGCGAGTTGCCGACCTCGATCGAGGAATCGCGCTTCGGTGTGAAGCAGGTCGCCAGCATCGTCCGCGCCATGAAGGAATTCTCGCATCCCACCAGCAAGTCCATGGCTCCGGTCGATCTCAATCGCATTGCCGAGCGCACGGCCTTAATCTGCAAGAGCGAGTGGAAGCAGGTCGCCGAATTGGCCTTCGATCTGGACGACAAGCTGCCGCTGGTCATGGCGAACGAGGGAGAGCTCAACCAGGTATTGCTCAATCTCATCGTCAACGCCGCCCATGCGATCCAGGCGCAGCATGCCGAAGGCGGCCTGATCGCGATCCGCACCCATTTCGACGACGATCACGTATCGCTGGAGATCGAGGACAACGGCGGCGGCATTCCGCCCGAGATCCGCGACAAGATCTTCGAACCCTTCTTTACGACCAAGGATGTCGGCAAGGGCACCGGCCAGGGGCTGGCGATCGCCTGGGACATCATCGTCAACAAGCACAAAGGTACCATCGAGTGCCACGAGCGGGCCGGCGGCGGGACCGTTTTCACGCTGCGCCTGCCCAACATCGTCGAGGATGATGAAGCAATCCAGCAGGCGCAACCCAG
>JAYOXJ010000405.1:0-1088 GCA_038152725.1 Rhodospirillaceae bacterium | reverse complement strand
GCGCAACCCATCGAAGCCGATAGCTCGCGACGGACGATGCTGGTCGGATGATGGGTGGCGCCGGCGCGCCGCGCGCCGATCAGCCGCCGAGTTGTGCCCGGTGCACCTCGACGCCCTTGTCGCAGCTCTTGCAGTAGACCACCGCGGCGATGAATTCGCCGGTGCCGGTGGCGGAGGCTTCGTCCTTTGGTGCCGTACCCCAGCGGTCCCATACCTTGACGGTCAATGTCGACGGATCGCAGCCGCCCATGCCCTCGACCTTGTAGGCGGCGAGGAATTCGGCGTTCGCCGAAGCCGGAAGAATGCGGGCCATGTTCAAGCTCCCCAGGTGAAGGTGAGGCAGAATTCGTGGAAGTTGGCGGTGCCGTCCTTGGCGGTGCCGAGCACGCGGAAACCGCCCGGCACGTCCTGCACCAGCGTGCGGTTGCCGACCCATTTGCCGGCAAGCCCGTGGCTGCTGATGACGTAGAGCGGCCGGCCGTCGGTCTCGATGCCGTCTTCGGGGCCGAACCGCGTGTTCACCGGGCGCGGCGTGCGCCAATCGGCGATCACCTGGGCGCTCGCCGGATCGAGCGAGTCGAGGACCAGCGCGCGCTGCAGCCACCAGGAATTGGACCGGCCCACCAGGCGGCCGCCGGCGGGCGCGCGGCAAAGTAGGGCATGGCAGTGTTCGCCCGATATATCGAACTGATCGAGCAGCGCCGCATCGGGTTTAGTCGCAAAGGCGCCACGCGCTGCGGCGTCGGATGCCTTGGCCGCGATCTCGCTGGCGCTCAAATAGCGTGGCTCGGCCCAATCGAGGCCGCGGAGCGCCAAATGGTCGAACGCTGGAATTGGAAACCGAACGTATGCCATACCGTTACCTCCCCCGGACTTTCCTTGTTGGGTCCGGCTTTCCGCCCATGGTAGACAACGCCCGTCGTCGATCCAAGGGTTTCGAAGGGCCCTGCCATGCCCGTCGTGCATGGTGGTATCAGGGCTGGACGGCCGAAAGCCGGGATTGCTGCGGCCTGTAGAAATAATATATTTTATACGCATGGCCCGATGCCGCCGACGCGGAGCCGCGCTCGCCCGAGCATCGGGGACAA
>JAYOXJ010000404.1:1686-2807 GCA_038152725.1 Rhodospirillaceae bacterium | reverse complement strand
CGTTTGACGGCGCGGCCGATGCCGAGGCGCACGTTCTGGCCGTCGGGTACGCGGAATGAGACCGGGACGGCCTTGATGCGGGTGATCTTCATTTCGAGCCTCCTTGGGCGCGGTATTCCGGGTTGACCAAATTGAAGGGCGCCTCGCCCCTGAGAATGTGGAGTATGTCGTTCGCGGCACCAGTGCTCATGGCGCGCGTGCTTGTGTCCGTCAAGCCCGCGATGTGCGGCGTCAGCAGCGTGTTGGGACAGGCCAGCAGCGGATGGTCGGGAGTCAGTGGATGCTGGTCGTAGACGTCGGTCGCGGCGCCGGCGATAGCACCGGCATTCAATGCGCGCATCAGTGCCTCGGTGTCGACCACGGGACCGCGCGAAACGTTGACGATGATGGTGCCCGGCTTCATCAGGCCGATACGGCGTTCGTCGACCAGGCCGCGGGTCTCGTCGGTGAGCGCGCAGCAAAGTGCGACGGCATCGGCGCGGCGGAACAGATCGTCGAGCTCAACTTCTTCGACCCCTTCCGGCATGTTGCCCTTGCGACGGGACGCGCCGATGACGGTCATGCCGAAGCCGTTGCCGGCGATCTTGGCGAGTCGGCGGCCGATGCTGCCGACACCGACGATGCCGAGCACGGAACCGCCGACTTCCAGGAAATCGTCGGACAAGGCGCGCGACGGGTTCCAGCCGTCGGCGCGCAGCTTGCGGTCGACGTTGGCGAGCGGCCGGCGCAGATGCAGCATGGCGGCGATGCAGTACTCGGCCACCGTTTGCGAGTTGCACCCGGGCAGGTTGGCGACGGCGACGCCGCGGGCCGTCGCCGCGGCGACCGGAATGAAGTCGAGGCCGACGCCATGGCGCACAATGCCTTTGATCTTGGGCCCATGCTCGAGGATGTCGTCGGGCAGCTTGTTGCGCACGATGATGCCGTCGACATCGGCGGCAAGCGTGCGATAGGTGGCCTCCGCGGTATCCGGCGCCACCACCACATCGGCGGCGGGTTCCAAGATCGCCATGCCGTCGGCATGGATCGGGCTGGTCAGCAGGATTTTGAACCGTTCAGTCATTGAGAGGGGGCCCTTCCACTACCGGGTTTTCCAGTTGTCCAAGTCCTTCGACGCCCAT
>JAYOXJ010000404.1:0-1586 GCA_038152725.1 Rhodospirillaceae bacterium | reverse complement strand
CTCCCGGTTCAGCCGACGCGGTAGCGGTCGATGATCGAGCGGTCGACCTCGATGCCGAGGCCGGGCCCGGTCGGCACCGCGACGATACCGTTGTTCTGGACGATCGGCTCGCGGGCGAGATGGTCGCGGAACGGGTTCTCGCACTGTTCGAACTCGAGCATCGGCGGGAACGGCCGCAGGCTCGGCGGCTGGTCGGGAATGGCGGCGAGAAAGTGGATGGTGGCGGCGAGGCCGATCGCCGAGCCCCAGGCATGCGGCACGCATTCGACGCCGTGCGCCGTCGCCATGGTGGCGATCTTCTTGCATTCGGTGATGCCGCCGGCGGCGCAGACGTCCGGCTGCACGATGTCCATGGCCTTGCGCGTGATGGCGTCGCGGAAACCCCAACGGGTGAACTCGTTCTCGCCGCCGGCCACCGCCATGTCGAGGGCGCGCGTCACCTCCAGGTAGCCGTCGATGTCCTCGGGCGAGATCGGCTCTTCGAACCAGTCGATGTCGAGTTCCTCCAGCCGGCGTCCGAGACGGATCGCGGTCGGCACGGAAAAGCAGTGGTTGGCGTCGACCATCAGCTTGATGTCCTTGCCGATGGCTTCGCGCACGGCCTTGACGCGATCGAAATCCAGATCGATGGAACCCAGGCCGATCTTCATCTTGATGGCGCGGAAACCGTCGGCGACGAAACTGTTGGCTTCCTCGACGGCCTCCTCGATCAGCCGGTCCATGTCGGTGAAATAGAGGCCGGTGGCATAGGCCTCGACTTCCTGGCGGAAGGCGCCGCCGATCATCTTGTGGATCGGCCGGCCGCAGGCCTTGCCGATGATGTCCCAGAGCGCGATGTCGATGCCGCTGATGGCGGCGATGGCCATGCCGCTGGAGCCGTAGTCCTTGATGCGGTTGTAGAGATCTTCCCAGATCACTTCGACGTCGAACGGGTCGCGGCCGATCACCCGGGCGGCATACTGGGTATCGATGAAGGCCTTGGCCACCATCGAGGGGCCGTAGCATTCGCCCCAGCCGACGATGCCGTCGGAGGTCTCGATCTCGACCAGACAGGTTCCGCGTGTCTTATAGAGCCAGCCGCGCGATGAGGTGAACGGATGCTCGACCGGCGAACTCAATACGTGACAGGTGATCTTTTCAACCTTCATCAAAGGCACTCCTTGCCGTCCCTGGGTGGTCCTGGTGCGGACTTGTTCTCGTTTTGGAATGGAATTTTGTGGAATATTGTTGATTTGCGCAATGGCTAACATACTGGTATGTCAGTTGTCAACGAAACCCACGGACGTTAGTATTGCCGGGGAGGTTTGACTAACGGAACCCTACCGTGAACGGCGCCGACGCCACGGCGCAACGCTTAATGCCGGGAGCCGTAATGGCAAGAACACTTACCGAAGCAGTCTACGACCGCCTCCGCGACGACATCATCAATCTGCGTCTGGCGCCGGGTGAAAAGGTATCCGAGGAACGCCTGGCGCGGCGCTACGAAGTCAGCCGGGCACCGATCCGCGATGTCGTCCAGCGCCTTTTGCAAGAAGAACTGGTGCTGGTGAAGCCGCAGGTCGGCACCATCATCATGCCGATCTCGC
>JAYOXJ010000403.1:0-2828 GCA_038152725.1 Rhodospirillaceae bacterium | reverse complement strand
GGTTTCCACAGCGTCAGCACCAGGGTGCCGTGCGCCGTCAGCGCGACCATCGTCGCCACCAGCCAGTGTCTGCGTTTGATCGTCATGGCTGCGGTCGGGCCTTGGTCAACAGCTTGACCTTGTCGATGCCGGCACTTCGGATCCGCTCCAGGAGATCGATCACCTCGGTCGCCTCGGCGGCACCGTCGGCCTTGAAATGCACGGTCTTGTCGGCCCGGTTGCTGGCTAGGTTGCGCAGGCGTTCGGTCAACTCTGTCCGCGGGACCGTCTCGCCGCCCAAAAAGATGCGTCCGTCGGCGGCGAACAGTATCTGCAGGTTGGTGTCATCCGTCCGGGACTCGCTGTCGGAGACCGGTGGCGTTATGCGCACGGCGTCCGAATGGGCGAGTTTGCCGGCGACCATGAAGAAGATCAAAAGCAGGAAGACGACGTTGATCAGCGGCAGCACGCGCTGGTCTTCGTTGGCGCGCCGCCGCCGCCGCCTGCTTAGGTGCGCGGTCATCGGTCGGCCCCCGAGACGAACGACACTTGCTTGCCACCGACGGCGGCGATGCGGTCGACCAGTTCGACCGCTCTCTGCAGCGGGACGCCGGCGCGCGGCTTGACCAGCACGCGCTGATCGGGATCGCGCTTGAAACGCGCCGCCAGAATATTCTGCAATTCTGTTTCGGAAACCTTGCGACCCGACAGCCGCACGGACCCGAGGTCCAGTTCGACCAACAGTGCGCCACGCATCCCGTTGCCGCCGCCGGCACGGGCGACGCCAAGATCGAGCGTCCGCCAGTCCATGAACGACGATGCGAGCATGAAGAACACCAACAGGATGAACACCACGTCGATGAGCGGCGTCAGCGAGATGACGGCGCGGCGCCGCATTCAGTCAGCTCCGAGGGGTTCCAGGACACGGCCGGGCTCGACGCGTGCATGGGTCGGCAGGTGGGCCGGGAGTTGCGCGAGATCGCGCACGAAGACCTGGGCGATGGCATCGGCCATGGCGCTTTCGGTGCGTTCTGTGATGCGCTCCAACCAATTGAGGATGGCGACCGTGGGGATGGCGACGGCGAGGCCGACGGCGGTAGTCAACAACGCCTCCCAGATGCCGCCCGAAAGTACAGACGGATTGACCTGGCTGCCGGCCGCTTCCATCTGTTGGAACGCGGTGATCATGCCGAGCACGGTTCCGAACAGGCCGAGCAGCGGCGCCAGGCTGGCGATGACCTCGAGCGGCCGCAGGTAGGTGCGCATGGCCTCGACGTTCTCGGCACCGAAGCGTTCAGCTTCTTCGCGGATTTCGGCGGCGTCGATATCGCCGCGGATATGTCCGCGCAAGGCGCGCGCCAGCGTCTGCGCCACCGGGTTGGCGTCGCCTTGCACGCAGGCCAGCGCTTCGCGGCCGCGGTCGGCGCGCTTCAATTGCAGCGCGCGCCGGACGTTGGCGAGGCGCGTCACCCGCATCGAGCGGAACTGCCAGAGTTTCAAGACGGTGATGGTCAACGCCACCACCGACATGACGATCAAGATGGCGACGATGGGCCCGCCCAGCACGAGCATGTCCCATGCCTCGCTCAGCATCGCGTGCCAGGGCGCCGGGACCGCCGGTTCGGGCGGCGTGCCGGCGAGCGGGGGGACGACGGTTTTATCCATGGTTGGCTCCAGTCGGGTTACTTGACGAATTCGATCTTGGTGCGCGTCGCCGTCGCGGTGATGGCCAGGCACTTGCCGGCCGCCATGGCGTCGCCGTCGCAGGCACGGATGTCGTTGAGCAGGACGCGGCCGATCGAGCCGCAGCCGAGTTCGGCGATGTCGAACAGCTTGACCTTGGTCTTGCCGGCCGGCAGCGGCCCGCCTTCGACGACGAGACGTTCGGCGATGACGCCGTCCTTGCCGAAGAACACAAGGTCGGGTTTGTAGCTGGCGAGCGCGACGGTGGCGGCGTTGGTGAACACCATGTAGACGCGGCAGCCCTTGCCCACGGTCTCGAGCTTATTGAGCTCGACGGTGATTGCCGGTTCCGCCCTGGCCGTGGCGGGTGCCGTCCACAGGGCCGCACAGCACGCCAGTAGCAGGAATGTCCGGAACGTTGGTCTCATCGTGTCTCGTTCTCCATACCCATGCCGACCCATCCGTTCCGGAGTGGATCGGCACCATATCCAGGTCCCGCTTCGCGTCGTCTCCGTTGCCTAGACGATATCGGTGGCCGGAATTTTCACCCCAAGGGCCAAAATTTCTCACGCAAAGATGATATTGAGAATCATTCGCATTTTAGATAATGTCAAGTCTCGTTGCCGGCGGTGAAGGCGTTTACCGCCAGAGAGAGTCCCATTGGGATAGTTAGCGAATACCTGATCGGCGAGAAGGGGTGCGGCGATCGCCCGCCGCCTAGCGGGCCTGCTCGGTGCGGGCAATGAAGTCCGCGAGGATACGGTTGTAAACCTCCGGCCGCTCGAAATAGACCGAGTGGCCGGCGTCCGCCACGACCTCCACCTCGGCGCCGGGATAGAACCCGACGCAGAGCTCGACGATCGACGGCGGCACCACGATGTCCAGCGCGCCGACGACGAACTTCGCCGGGACCTCGAGCCCGGCCAGGTCCGCCGCCGTCGGCCCGACGTCGCTCAGCAACAGCGCCATCAGCGGTTCCGGCGCCGGCGGATTCATGTCGCCGAGTTCCTTGTAGAGGAACGCCTTGAGAGGCTCCTCGTCCTTGAACTTCTGGCTGATGGCGCGGGCGAAGACCTGGGCCGGCGGCTCGCCGCGTTCGCGGTAGGCGGCGAAGATGGCCTCCTCACTGATCCCGGCGGAAGTATCGGACAGCAAAAGGCCCAAGG
>JAYOXJ010000402.1:1770-2836 GCA_038152725.1 Rhodospirillaceae bacterium | reverse complement strand
GAATACGTCTAAAGAGATTGGTAGAGCTAGGCGGGGTCAACTAATTTTTCGTCCTCTTCTAGCCCTTTAACTTACGTCGCCTACAGCGATAACGCGCCATAGAAAATCCAAAATGTGTTACCAATTTGTGTTACCGGGAATCAGAAGACCACACCGGGCAGGAGTACACCCCACCCCCATAAACAACTGAAGAAGTGTGCAGACAATCAGCGGAGGTTTTGAGACGTCAGATTAGCGAATGAGCGAAAGGATCATCTGTGGCTGAGCATTCGCCTGAGCGAGCATTGCTGTACCCGTTTGCTGAAGCACCTGCGCCTTGGCAAGTTTAGCTGCCTCAACTGCGAAATCTGCATCTTGGATACGTGATTTAGCGACCATCGTGTTTTCAGCGACATTCATCAGATTTGAGATCGTGTAATTAAATCGATTTATATGAGCCCCTATTTCCGCTCTTTGTTGAACAATCTGATCCATCGCAGCTCTGCTCACGAAATTGGCTACCCAAGCTGTATGTTCCACGTTCGCATCATCCAGAGACTGAATGATTCCGAATTGAGAATCATAGTAGGAAGTTAAAGAGTCAAAATCAGCCAAGGTAGCGTTTGTTGCACTTGGATGTCCCTCGAGAGTTCTTGGATTCGAGTCAAAAATTGTGGGGACGCTGTCCCCAATTTTATCTACCGTAAACTCTGATGCAGACATAAACCTGACGGATCCAGAGAAAGTGAGGGAATCATCTGCCCCTCCTGAGAGGGTAACTCCATCCGCCCAATTCCAAGGGGCATACACATAAAGAGAGCTGCTCGCCCCCATCTCTAGTTCAATATCCCCACCCTTTTTATTCCCCAGTTGCACCCCCCAGTCGTATGCATACGCTTCCACTCCTGTTTTTTCACGAATTTTGTTCAAAGCATGAGCCAGGCCTTCATAACTGAAGCTTTCTACTCCAATGTCATAACCATTGACCGATAGCTCAAGTGGTTGGCCCAGCGAACCGTCTACCGCCTCCAAGAATCCCCAGGTGTAAGCTCTCGCAAAAACACCCGTTTCAAGGGCTTTTGCATTT
>JAYOXJ010000402.1:981-1760 GCA_038152725.1 Rhodospirillaceae bacterium | reverse complement strand
TCGATCTCTTCCGCCGTCTGGTTATCCTCGATCGCTATCGTCGTGACACCTAAGGAATTACTTATCGAGAAGCTGCTCGCTGGAAGACCATTGGGTGGCGGATCTGTATTGGCGTCAGTTCTAAAAGGAGCATCAGACCACAATGCATAGCCCTCCTTCGCGGCTAGAAAATCGACCGCCGCCATCGGAGTTAGAGAAAAATCAATTTGATCTCCATCATTCACCCCAACTTGAATCGCAGTTGATTCATTCCAACCAGAAGGCAATGCTTGACTTCCATTAAATTCGGTATCGAAGTAGATTCTATCGACCTCGACTATAAGCTCCCTGATCTCTGTCTGAATATTGCTCTTGTCGGTAAGCGAAAGGGTTCCATTTGACGCTTGGATAGATAACTCGTTTATTCTCTGAACTAACCCGAGGCTAGTCGCCAGCACGCCATCTACAGTCTGCAAATAGCTCAAACCATCATTGACATTTTTGACTGCAGCCTGCAGCCCTCTTACTTGCGCGGTCATGCGTTCAGCGATGGCGAAGCCCGCAGCATCATCTGCCGCGGAATTAATCTTCTTACCTGAAGACAATCGCTCCATGGCTGTTTGAAGCTCTTTTGCACTGCTCATAAGAGAACGCTGAGCATTCATTGACGCTATGTTTGTGTTGACGACCAAGCTCATACTTTTCTAAATCTACCGAATGAGCGAAAGGATCATCTGAGGTTGAGCATTAGCTTGAGCGAGCATAGCTGTACCTGATTGCTGAAGCACTTGGGCCTTCGC
>JAYOXJ010000402.1:535-971 GCA_038152725.1 Rhodospirillaceae bacterium | reverse complement strand
GTTAGAAATCGTATACTGAAGCCTATTTTGCGAAGCCCCATAATCCGCTTTCATGGAACTGACCATGTCAATAGCGCCGCTTACAATGTTCAACGCATCGGACGCGCTATTGACTAAATCTACTTGTTCCAGCGTCTTTGATTCGATTACGAAGATGGATGACCCAACTAGATCGTTATTTGGAAGGTCAGGAGCTCCGTCTACTTGGATTCCAGCCTCAAGGGAGGTTGGTTTAGTAATTAACCCCCTCACTTCGTAATAGCGCGACGGATTATTGTCGAAGGCTACCCAATCACCTACCGAGAGATCTGCTAAAACACCTCCAACTTCAGATCCAAAAATTTCGGTTAATTTCGGATCAGTGGCGCTACTTCCACTTGCATAAACAAAAGAGTCGACAGAAATTCCCAAATCTCTCTGATTCCATAAACTCCCG
>JAYOXJ010000402.1:0-525 GCA_038152725.1 Rhodospirillaceae bacterium | reverse complement strand
AGGACTTGAGCTGTTCCGTTACAACGCCATTGTTATTAACACTAACTTTCACTTCCAGTGATTTGGCACCAGTTGCTACCAACCTGAACTTTGGGTCTCCATCTACATAAGTCACTCTAACTCCAGCTACCGCGGACTCAATATCGCTGGCAACCATGCCTAACCCGTTACCTGAGTTATCAGAAAATACAACATCAGTAGTGCGACCATCGATGGTGATAGACCAAGTTGTTTCGTATGTACCGGCAAATTCAATTCCCTCCACGCTGGCTACGAATTCCCCAATCCCTAAATCCGCTGATTTCACCGAACCCAAAGCAAACGAAATCTGGTCGCCATCGTTATAACCAACTTGGATCGATTTTCGTGCAACGCTTCCGTCAAGCACATTTTCGTTATTGAAGCTGACGGAATTCGCTACCCTGTTTATCTCAGTTATGAGTGCCTCGGCCTCTAAATCTAGATTCGTCCTGTCTGAAATCGAATTAGTCCCATTAGAAGCCTGAACAGCAAGTTCCCTGACTC
>JAYOXJ010000401.1:0-2837 GCA_038152725.1 Rhodospirillaceae bacterium | reverse complement strand
CCCTTGGCGGTGCGCTCAAGAAAGCCTTCGGGCCGGCCGAGCGTATCGAGCCCGACCGACGCCGGGTCGACGGCATGGAGGCCGGCCAGGGTCTTCATGACGACGGCGCCGAGATGCGCGCCGGCCGGCGAGCCGATCGCATTCTCCCAATCGTCGTAACGGTCCGGCAGGTCGCCGCCGATGACGATGCCGGCGCGGTATTCCATGATGAAGAATGGTGCGCCCAGTACCTCCGGGTCTTCGCAGAAATGCAGGCACTTGGGGATCAGCGGCAGGGCCTGCGAAAGCCCTCTGATGATGCGGCTTTCGCGCTTCATGTCGTTGCCGCCCGGCGGGATCGGGCCCAACGGCGGCCGGCGCAGCACCGCATCGCGGCCGTCGACGGAAATACGGTAGTTGAGATTGCCGAAACCGGCGGCGAACTGGCGCGGCGCCGGTTCTTCATCGAGAACCAAGCCGTGCCCAGCCAGATGGGCGCGCAGCCGCCCCCAGTCCTGCGGAATTTCACCGGCGCCGCTTAGGAACGCGGCGGTTTGGTCTCGGGTCTCGGGCATGGCGCAGTTTTACCGGCGCAGGCCCGGATTGCCAGCAGAGATCGGTTGGAAAGGGGAGTTAAAAAACCCGAAGGTTCGGATCAGTGAGCGTAGACGCGGCGACGCTCGGGACCGGTCTGGTTCATGCCTTCGTGGCGGCGGCGGTCGGGACCGAAGAAACCGCCGGCGCGGACGAACGGCCGATGGTTCTGAACGATGTTGCAGATGCGGGTGTAAATCTGCTTGGCCGAAACCGGCTTCGCCAGGAACTCGGTCATGCCACTGTCACGCGCCTTGATGACATGGCGCATCTCGGTGTTGGCGGTGATCACCACCACTGGCATGAACGGATTGGGCGAATCGACATCATGGCGCACGCGCTGCAGGAAGTTCATGCCGTCCAGGTCCTGGCACCAATCGCAGAACATGATGTCGATGGGGAAGTGCATCAACATCTGCCAGGCCTTCTCCGGATCCGGCGTGCTCTGGACAGTGGGCACACCGAAATTGCGGAAAACCTCGGTGAAGAGATTGCGAATCAGGATGTGCTTTTTCAGCACGAGAATGTTCAATTTCGTAATGTCGTACGACTGCATTCTACCCTCCGCGCCCACGCATCTATTCGCGCCCGCGTATTGTTACGGTCCACCCAATTGATTGGTGGTGAATATCCCCCACAGGACCCGCAATTTTGTTGCGCCGCGCGTAGCACGGTTTTCAAAACGAGTCATACTGTCAATAGGGCACACGCCGAAAGGCATATACCTTATTTAGCGATTTTTCGCCGCGGATTCACGAACCTGCGGTGGCGACAGGGCCGCTTGACCCGACCTTCGAATACGGGAATAAGGCTGACGTGAGCGAGATTGAAAAATCGAAGAAGAAGTTTCGCCCCAATCCTAAGCGCCAACTCATCCTGGTGGTGCTGGCGCTGATCGGACTGGTCGTCGGCTATGGCCTTGGGTTCGTGTTCAAACGCCCCGAACCGGCACCGATACCGGCGCCCGTGCAGCCGGCGCCAAAGGCCCCCGTATCGCAGTCATCCGATCCCGCCAAGGCGCCACCGGAAAAACCTGTCGCCGAACCCGACACCGCGCGCAGTCCGGTTCTGCCGGAAACCCACGACACGCAGCCGGCGAAGACGGTCCGCGCCTACGAAGAGGCCCTGCCGCGGGAAATCGTCGTCATCATGGAGCCGTTGACGCCGAAGGCGCTGAAGCCGGCCATCGCCACGGAGCCCACGCCGTCGAAACCGGCCACCGCCGAGCCGCCCAAGGAAATGGCGTCGGCGCCGGTCATCGAACACGAAACCCAACCCGCCGAAAGCGCACCGGCGCCATCGGTTGGCGCACCGGTCGTCAAACCGGGGGCAGACGCGCCGGCGTGGCGGCGCAACGCGGTGGTCATGGCCAGTGACGGCCGTCCGCAGGTCGCCGTGGTCATGGACGATCTGGGTATTGACCGGCCGCGCACGCTCCGCACCATGCATCTCCGCGCGCCGTTGACTCTGTCGTTCCTGGCTTACGCCCATGATCTGCAGCATCAGGCAGATACCGGTCGCAAGAGCGGCCATGAGATCTGGTTGCACGTGCCGATGGAACCGGGCTCGACCACCATCGATCCCGGGCCGAACGTGCTGCTGACCAGCGTGCCGCCGGGCGAGCGCGCCAAGAGCCTCAATTGGAACCTCGACCAGTTGAAAGGCTTCGTTGGCATCAACAACCACATGGGCAGCCGTTTCACCGCCGACGCGGACGGCATGCGCGGCGTGATGACCGAATTGAAGAAGCGCGGTCTCGCGTTTCTCGACTCCATGACCACGTCGAAATCCTACGGCCATATCGCGGCCAAGGAGGCCGGGGTGCCGTTCACGCTCCGCAACGTGTTCCTCGATCACGAAGATAGCCAGAAGGCCGTGGAGGCGCAGCTTCACAAGCTCGAAGCGCTGGCGCGCAAGCATGGCCATGCGCTCGCCATCGGCCATCCACGGGAGGCCACCCTGGCTGCGCTCGGCCCCTGGCTCAGAACGCTCGACGCCAAGGGCCTGCAACTGGTGCCGGCGTCCGCGTTCCTGCGCGAAACGCAGGAACAATTGGCGAAAAAATCGGAAAACTAGGGTCGCTCAGACGGTCGGATCGTTGGCGCCGGCAAAACGCGCGGCTTCCTCGACGGCGCGCACCAGGGCCTTGGCCTTGTTGACCGTCTCCTGGTACTCGGCTTCGGGCTCGCTGTCGGCGACGACACCGGCGCCGGCCTGGATGAAGATGGTGCCGTCCTTGATGACGGCGGTGCGGAGCGCGATAC
>JAYOXJ010000400.1:0-2877 GCA_038152725.1 Rhodospirillaceae bacterium | reverse complement strand
GTTCGGCGCGAATGGTGTTTGGGATCCGGACCTGGAAGCGCGCTGCGGCCATCGCCTGAGCCTCGACATCTACGAGTTGAGGGGCGGCCAGCTGCCGCGCCAAAGGCCGAAGCCGGCGGTTCACGAGATTTCCCCAGGCGACGTCATCGAAACGTCCAATTGGCGTGTCACGGTGGCCGAAGCCAGCCATGTGCAGCCATACCTACAGTGCCATGCCTACCGGTTGGATTGCGACGCCGGTTCGATGGTCTACACCGGCGACTCCGGCAGCGTCTGCGAGGACGTCATCGATCTGGCGCAGGGTTGCGACGTACTCATCCACATGACGCACTACGAAGCCGGCACCGAGCCGTCACCCGAATACCGCGCCGGCTGCGGCGCGCATACCGACGTCGCCGAGGTCGCCAAGAAAGCCGGGGTCGGCACGCTGGTGATCTCGCACGTGCTTGAGAGGATCGACCGGCCGGGCATTCGTGAGCGATTGCTGGCCGAGGTTACGTCGATCTACGACGGCCGCGTCATCTGGGCCGAGGACCTGATGGAAATACCCGTCGGCCAGGGCTTCATCAAGCAAGCGGCGCCGAAACGCAGCACCGAAACCGCACAGCAGGAGTGGTAACGCTCAGGCGCGGCGTGCCGCCAGGGCACCTGCGCGGCGGTTGGCGCGGCTCAGCATCCAGGCCGGGATGAAGGCGATCAAGAAGGCGAAGCAGATCTGGTAGAAGCTGTCCTGGAACCCGAAGGTCCGCGCCTGGGCGTAGATCACCGCGCTCAGGTAGTTGAGCGCGCCGCCGTGCAGCGCCGCATCCGGGATGCCGCCGGCCGACAGTAACTTGGAAATTGCATCGAGCACTTCCAGGCTTTGGGTGTTGGAGGACGTCTGCGTCGCGGTCAGCAGATCGGCGTGGTGTGCCGTCTGCATCTCGATGGTGACGGCGGTGATATTGACGCCGAAAGCACCGCCCATCTGGCGGATGAAGTTGTAGGTCCCTGCCGCCTGGTTGATTTTGTCGGACGGCGACGACCCGATCGCAACCTTGCCCATGTTCGGATTGACCATGCCGATGGCGCCGCGGCTCAGCATGGCGAACACGGCGATCGACCAATAAGGCGTGTTCACGTCCATGCCGGCCATGAGAAAGGCGGCGACGGCGAAGACGACGCAACCGGCCATGATTGGATAATGCGACGGCAGCGTATCGGCGAGCCGCCCTGACAGCGGAGTCAGGGTGACAAGAATCAAGCCCGCCGGCACGATGACGAGCCCCGCCTGCGTCGGTGTGAAGCCCTGCACCGTCTGCGCAAATACAGGAATCGAATAGTTTGTGGCGAAGTTGCCCATGCCGAAGGCGAAGGCGATCAGCATGGCAGAGGTGAATTGCAGGTTGCCGAACAGGCTCACGTCCAAGAGCGGGTTCTTCGAATGCAGCTGCGCATAGACGAACAGTATGCCGGCGGTGATGCCTGCGACGAAGACGATCAGCGTCAGATCTGATGACCAGCCCCAGCGCTGGCCGTTCCCAATGCCGCTCATGATGCAAACGAGCGCGGTGCCGAGCAGGATGTAACCCGACCAGTTGAACGGCGGCAATCGCCAGGAGAACGGTTTCGACGGCATGAACACCAGACCCATCAGGAAGGCGATCCCGACCAGCGGCAAGGGAACCACGAAGATGTGTCGCCAGGAGAGCGCGTCGATGGCGAGGCCACCAACGAACGGGCCGAAGCTCGGTGCCAGGGTCACGCCCATGCCGTAGATGCCGACCGCGAGCCCACGCCGCTCGGGCGGAAACACGGCGACCACGGTGGCCATGGTCAGGGGCTGGATCAGGCCGGCGGCGAAACCCTGCATGACACGGCCGGCGATCAGCGTCTCGATGTTGGGTGCCGAAGCCCCGATCACGGCACCAGCGGAGAAGATGACGAGCGCCAGCAGGAACGTGGTACGATGACCGAAGGCCCGGACCGCCCAAGCGTTCAGTAGTTGGCTGGCCACCATGGTGGCGAGAAAACCGGTCGCCGCCCACTGAGCTAGATCCTGGCCGACGCCGAAGGCCCCCATGATGCTCGGTACGGCCACGTTGACCATGGTCGACGAAAGGATCATCGACATCGAGCCCAGCAGTCCGCCAACCGTGACCAGCCAGCGGTAAGCCGGCCCATAGCGGCGGAACATCGCCTCGATGGCGGGTTCTAGGTCATTTGCTGGTGGCAATCTTGACCTCGACCATCATGCCCGGCCGGAGCCTGCCCTCGCGCTGCTCGATGGCGATCCGCACCGGCAGGCGCTGGGTGATCTTGGTGAAGTTGCCGCTCGGATTTGGGCTCGGCAGCAGCGCGAATGCACTGGTCGCGGTATTGCCGATGCGCTCGACCTTGCCCGTAAAGGTCTCGTCGGGATAGGCATCGACGCCGACGGCGACGTCCTGGCCGACATTGAGCCGGCGCACGTGCGTCTCTTTGACGTTGGCCTCGATCCAAATCTTGCTGGGATCGTGCACCAGCATCAGGCGTTGGCCCGGCGTCACGTATTCGCCGGCCTCGACGAAGGTCCGGTCGACGATACCCTGGATCGGACTCTTGATGGTGCGATCCTCGAGGTCGAGTTCCTGGCGGCGGATCTTGGCACCGATTTCGGCCTCGCGCTTGCTCAGCACGGCGAGCGCGCCGGCCAAGACGTCGAGCCGCGCTCGTTCCGCTTCTGCCTCCTTCACCTTTGCCTCCGCACGCTCCAGGTTGGCGAGCGCGATCGAATTTTCGCGTTCGATACGCTGAAGCTGGGTTTCGGACTGGTCGAGCTGCCGCCTGGACGCAACCTTCTGCTCGAACAACTGCCGGGTGCGTTCGAGGTCGCGCTTGGCGAGTTCGAGCTGAGGC
>JAYOXJ010000399.1:0-2886 GCA_038152725.1 Rhodospirillaceae bacterium | reverse complement strand
ATTGGGGCGCAAGGTATGGCCCGTACTGTTACCGGTTATTTAGTTCATGCTGACTAATGGGGGCGGTGGCCGTACCGTTTAAAACGGGTTGCCCGCCTTTCTTTGCCCCGGCCCGGATTTGACATTCTGTCAGAGCGAGTTCTTTCTAATCAGCAGGGAACAGCTTCCACATGACTACCGAGAACGGCGAGAGCCGGCACAAGGTCAGGCACGGGGTCGTCGAATCCATCGCTTGGATGGCGTTCGCGCTCGCCGCCTTCGCCGCGACCTACGGCTTCGACGGCCCGCTGCCGACCTACAAGTTCGGGGCCGCGATGTGGCCGCGTCTGGTGGCCGTCGGCATCATGCTGTGGACCCGACTCTCGGACCGCACCGAGCCCGGCGACATCGCAGCCGACGAACGCGTCACCGACGCGCCACCGGAAGCCGAGCCGAAAATCACAATGAAGACGATCGCGCTCTTCGTCGTCCCGATCGTCTACGTCGCCGCCATTCATAAACTCGGCTTTCTGCTGACCACGCCGTTCTTCCTGTTCGGCTACATGTATTTCCTGGGCGTCCGCAAATGGCGGACGCTGTTGGGCGTGACCATCGGGTTCTACGCCGCGGTGGTGCTGATCTTCGTCAAGGTGATCTTCACGCCGCTGCCACAAGGCGCCGGTGTTTTCTACACCCTGAACGGCCATCTGCTGGGACTTCTCCAATGATCCACGGGCGGCCGGCATCATGATGGACTTCCTGACCGGTACGATGCAGCTGTTCGGCCACCCGGCCGGCATCGCCATCTTCATCTTCGGATTGGTTGCCGGGCTGGTATTTGGTGCGATTCCGGGCTTGAGCCTGCTGACGCTCGCCGCCGTGCTGCTGCCGTTCTCCGCATGGCTCGACGCCGAATTCGCCATCATGCTATACGGCGTGATCTATGTTTCAGGTGTCTATGGCGGGGCGGTCACCGCCATCCTGTTCAACATCCCGGGCTCCGTGGAGAACGCCCCGACGGCCTTCGACGGCCATCCGATGACGAAAAAGGGACAGGCCGGCAAGGCGATCGGTTATGCGGTGACCTGCTCAGCGATCGGCGGCACCTTGTCCGCGATCCTGATGATGGCGGCGACGGCGCCGATCGCCGACTTCGCGATCAGCACATTCGGCCCGGCCGAAGTCTTCGCGATGATCTTCTTCGGCCTGACGGTGATCGCCGGTGTCGGTTCGGCCTCGCTTGCGAAAGGCTGGCTGTCCCTGCTGATCGGCCTGTTCCTGGGACTCATCGGCGGCGATCCGGTCGGCGCCGTGCCCCGCTATACGCTCGGTTGGTTGTATTTGAGCGGTGGGCTCAATTTCGTCCCGCTTATCCTCGGATTTTTCGCCATCACCGAGGTCTTCGTTCAAACCCAACGGGTCGCGGCCGGAACCTACGTCATGTCCAAGGTGTCGGTCGATTTCCCGTCCTTCATCGAGTTCTGGAAGATGCGCTGGGCAATCATACGCTCCTCCGTAATCGGGTGGCTATGCGGTCTGCTGCCAGGGATCGGCGCCACACTCGCCGCGTTCATCTCCTACAGCGAGGCGGTGCGCTGGTCCAAGCACCCGGAACGGTTCGGCACCGGCGAGCCCGAGGGCGTGGTCGCGCCGGAGACCGCCAACAATGCCGCCACGGGCACCGCCATGATCCCCCTGCTGGCGCTCGGATTGCCAGGCGGAGCGTTGACGGCCATCATGATCGGCGTATTCAACCTGCACGACATGGAGATCGGACCGTTGATAATGATCGAGGCCCATGATCTCGTCTGGGTGCTGTTCGCGTCGATGTTCTGGGCCAGCTTGGCGATCCTGTTTCTGGGCATGGCAGAGGCGAAGACCATCGTCCATCTGTTGCGTGTCCCATTCCCGATCCTGGCGCCCACGATTCTGGTGTTCTCGACGATCGGCGCCTACGCGCTGCGCGCCAACATCGTCGACGTCTACACCATGTTCATTGCCGGCGTCGTCGGATACTTCATGCGCCGCGGAAACTACTCGATTCCGGCCCTGGTGATGGGTGTGATCCTGGGCAAACTCGGCGAGAACGCATTCGCCCAGTCCATGGTCATGCTGGATTACAATGCGCTCAACTTCTTCACTCAGCCGATCACCGGCGTGCTCGTCGGTTGCGGCCTGCTGACGGTCGCCTACAACATCTTCAAGCATACTTTGGCATTCCTGCGCGCCCGCAAGCGCGTGGCTCGCGGCCTATAGACAGTTGCCCCTGCTAAAAATAACGACCAGACAGGTCCCCTGGCGCGATGACCACCTTTTGGAGCAGCGATAAAGTTAAATTTCTCTGTTATAGCCTTCCACGCCCTCATCGCCCTTCTTGCACCTCCAACCTTCTCTCGGCCGCGTGATGCTTTCGATTTTCGAACCGCACGCCGTTGTACCGCTCATCGTAATCGTCGCGGCGTCGTTCTTCGCGGCGATCGTCAAGGGAGTAACGACCATGGGCCTAGGACTGGTCGGGGTCACGATCATTGCCGCCTATCTCGATGTTCAGACTGCGGTGCTGAGCATGTTCACCGCTAAATTCATGAGCGACGCGATGATGCTGTTGGACGCCAAAAGAGCGCACGGTTGGAAGCTCACATGGCGGCTGCGTTGGTTCGCGACCGTCGGAATACTTGGAGTGCTGGTGGCGAGCTATTTCCTGGCCAACCTGCCGGCAAAGGCGCTGTACCTAATCCTCGGCATAACCGTCATCGGATTTTCTTTGCTGCAGCTTCGCAAGCGGCCAATCAAGATCGACATGCGGCAGGAACAGGCCTGGGGCGCTCTATTCGGTGCCGCCACCGGGGTTGGCCAGGGACTTACCGGCATCGGCGGCCCACCCACTGCCATGTATCTCTACAGCAT
>JAYOXJ010000398.1:0-2890 GCA_038152725.1 Rhodospirillaceae bacterium | reverse complement strand
GTGCATGCCGCGTCCCAAGCACCTGACCTGGGAAGAAAGCGCGTGTTACACCCTGACGCTGGCGACCGCCTACCGCATGCTGTTCGGCCACCGCCCGCATATCCTGCGGCCGGGCCACAACGTGCTGGTCTGGGGCGCGTCGGGCGGTCTTGGTTCCATGGCCATTCAGCTCTGTGCCGTTTCCGGCGCCAACGCCATCGGCGTGATTTCGGAAGAGGACAAGCGAGACTTCGTCATGGGGCTCGGCGCCAAGGGCGTCATCAACCGCAAGGACTTCAACTGCTGGGGCCAGCTTCCGCCCGTGAACGGCGAGGGCTTCGGCGACTACATGAAAGAGACCCGCAAATTCGGCAAGGCGATCTGGGAGATCACCGGCAAGGGCAACGACGTCGATTTCGTCTTCGAACATCCGGGTGAGGCCACCTTCCCGGTGAGCTGCAACGTGGTCAAGCGCGGCGGCATGGTCGTCTTCTGCGCCGGCACCACGGGCTACAACCTGACCATGGACGCGCGTTTCGTGTGGATGCGCCAGAAGCGCATCCAGGGCAGCCACTTCGCCAACCTGCTGCAGGCGAGCCAGGCCAACAATCTGGTGGTCGAACGCCGCATCGATCCCTGCATGTCGGAGGTGTTCTCCTGGGAGGAGATCCCCGAGGCGCACATGAAGATGCTGCGCAACCAGCACAAGCCCGGTAACATGGCGGTGCTGGTGCAGGCGGTGAAACCGGGCCGACGCACCATCGAGGACTGCATCGAGGGCTGACGCCCCCGCTTCCGCAGCCGCCTAAATACAGGAGACCGACATGGACGGTGCCACCGCCCGCGACACGCACGTGATCGAAAACCTGCTTGCGACCTCGGCCGAAGCGCTCACCGCCGCCGACGAGATCGTACTCGCCGCGCGCCGCGCGCTGATGGAGAAGGTGGCGCCCTCGGGCCGCGTCGATGGCGCGGCGCTGGAGCGCGAGCAGTTCGCCGCGCACGGTTTCGCCTGGCTCAACACCTACGTCGAGGGGCTTCGCCAGATGCTCGACTGGGCCAGGCGCATCGAGGCCGACGGCAAGCTGGGCGAGCTCGAGCAACTCATACTCCAGGCCGCCTACGGCGAGTATCTCAACCAGATTTGCGGCGGCATCGCGCTCAGCCAGGTCGAGGTGGTGCGGCTTTCCGACATCGGCGTCTCCAACGAGACGCTGCACGGGCTCTGCAACCCTGCCATGGGCATGCTGATGGCCATGGGCAACACGGCCGGCGTGCGCGAGCGCATCGGCGAACTGATCCAGGACGGGCACTTCGGCGAGCTGGGCCTCGGCGACGAGACGCTGGAGTTGGTGCGCGACCAGTTCCGCCGCTTCGTCGACGAGCAGGTCATGCCCGACGCCCACGAATGGCACTTGAAGGACGACTTCATCCCCATGGAGATCGTCGAACAGATGGCCGAGCTCGGCGTCTTCGGCCTCACCGTGCCGGAGGAATGGGGCGGGCTGGGCCTGGGCAAGATTTCCATCTGCCTGGTGACGGAAGAACTGTCGCGCGGCTACATCGGTGTCGGCTCGTTGGGAACCCGCTCCGAAATCGCCGCCGAACTGATCCGGCTCGGCGGTACCGAGGAGCAGAAGGCGCATTACCTGCCGAAGATCGCGTCGGGCGAAATCCTGCCGACCGCCGTCTTCACCGAACCCAATACCGGCTCCGACTTGGCCAGCTTGCGCACCCGCGCGGAGAGGCAGGGCGACGTCTACAAGATCAAGGGCAACAAGACATGGATCACGCACGCGGCGCGCACCGACATGATGACGCTGCTCGCGCGCACCGATCCGAACGAGCCCGGCTACAAGGGGCTCTCGATGTTTTTGGCCGAGAAGCCGCGCTCCGACGACCCCGAGAACCCGTTCCCGGCGGAAGGCATGTCGGGCGGCGAGATCGAGGTTCTGGGCTACCGCGGCATGAAGGAATACGAGATCGGCTTCGACGGTTTCGAGGTGCCGGCCAAGCAGTTGCTCGGCGGCGAGGAAGGCCAGGGCTTCAAGCAGCTGATGGCGACCTTCGAGTCGGCCCGCATCCAGACCGCCGCGCGCGCCGTCGGCGTCGCCCAGAACGCCATGGAACTGGGCCAAGCCTACGCGCTCGAGCGCATCCAGTTCGGCAAACCGATCTATGGTTTCCCGCGCGTCTCGGGCAAGCTCGCCTGGATGGCGGTCGAGACCATGATCGCGCGCCAGCTCACCTATCACGCCGCGCGCGAGAAGGATTCCGACCGCCGCTGCGACATCGAGGCCGGCATGGCGAAGCTCCTGGCCGCGCGCGTCGCCTGGGCCAACGCCGACAACGCTTTGCAGATTCACGGCGGCAACGGCTACGCGCTCGAATACCCGATCAGCCGCGTGCTCTGCGACGCCCGCATCCTCAACATCTTCGAGGGCGCGGCGGAAATCCAGAGCCACGTCATCGCCCGCGGGCTTTTGTCCGGGCGCAACTGAGCGGACCGCCGGCAGCCGAAGCGAGCTACTCCCGGACGGACAGGCCGTACTGAAGCAAACCGGGCTCGGCCGTTTCGCGAACGAAACCGCACTTCTCCAACGCCCGTGCGTTTCGAAGATTCTTCTCGGTGAACCTGGCCACCAGCTTCGTCGCCTGCATGCTGGCGGCCAACGGCGCGAGCAATTCTATGGAACGGCGAAACACACCCTGCCCCCACACAGCGCGTGAGATGCCGTAACCGATCTCAAACACGGATCGATCCGGGAATGCTCCGAATATGAACCCGAGGGTCCCGACGATCTTTCCGTCGACCCGAACCATGAAATACAAGCGCTCGCCCCTGGCATTCTCATCGACGAGGGTCCGAATGAAAGCCTCGGCCTGGTCGACAGTCTGCATCGGCTGAGCA
>JAYOXJ010000397.1:0-2893 GCA_038152725.1 Rhodospirillaceae bacterium | reverse complement strand
CCAGGCCCGCGAAATTCTGGACAGCCGCGGCACCCCGCCCGTCGAGGTCGATGAGACCCAGGAAACCGGCGTCGTCGGTCGCGCCGGCGTGCCTTCTGGAGCCTCCACGGGCGCGCACGAAGCCGTCGAACTCCGCGACGGCGATAAGGGCCGCTACGGCGGCAAGGGCGTGCTGCAGGCCTGTGAATCGGTCAACGGCGAGATTTTCGATGCGCTCTCCGGCCTCGACGCCGAAGCCCAACTGCAGATCGACAGTGCCATGATCGAGCTCGACGGCACCGAGAACAAGAGCCGCCTCGGCGCCAACGCCATCCTCGGGGTCTCATTGGCGGTCGCCAAGGCGGCCGCGGAAGAGGCCGGCCTGCCGCTTTACCGTTACATCGGCGGCACCTTCGCCCACACCCTGCCGGTGCCGATGATGAACATCATCAACGGCGGCCAGCACGCCGACAACCCGATCGATATCCAGGAATTCATGATCATGCCGGTCGGCGGCGCCACCGGTGCAGACGCCATCCGCATGGGCGCTGAGATCTTCCAGACGCTCAAGAAAGGCCTGCACGACGCCGGTCACAATACCAACGTCGGCGACGAAGGCGGTTTCGCGCCATCGATCAATTCCACCACGGAAGCCATCGATTTCGTCATGAAGGCCATCGAAAAGGCAGGTTACAAGCCGGGCGACGACGTCATGCTGGCACTGGATGCGGCATCCACGGAATTCTACAAGAACGGCCGCTACGAACTGGAAGGCGAGGGCAAGTCCTTGGATGCCGACGGCATGGTCGCCTATTGGGCCGACCTTGTCGGACGCTATCCGATCGTTTCCATCGAGGACGGCATGGCCGAAGACGACTGGGACGGTTGGAAAGCGCTGACCGAAGCCATCGGGACCAAGGTACAACTGGTCGGCGACGACCTGTTCGTCACCAACCCGAAGCGGCTTGCCATGGGGATCGAGCGCGGCATCGCCAATTCGATCCTGGTCAAGGTCAACCAAATCGGCACGCTTTCCGAGACCCTGCAAGCGGTCGAGATGGCACATAAGGCCGGCTACACCGCCGTCATCTCACACCGTTCCGGCGAGACCGAGGACTCAACCATCGCCGACATCGCGGTTGCCACCAATGCCGGGCAGATCAAGACGGGCTCGCTCAGCCGTTCCGACCGGCTGGCCAAATACAATCAGTTGATCCGGATCGAGGAAGAACTGGGGCCGGACGCGAGCTACGCCGGCGCTTCGATCCTGCGCAAGCGCTGAGGGCGCCTTAACCTTCACTTTCCGGCACCGGCATCGCCGGGTGCCTTTCCGCGCTAACGTCTTGTTAACGCCTCGTCACCTATGGTGAGCGTGGGTTTGGGCTGTGGGTTGATTCGTTTTTAACAATCCATGGTTTGCTATGTCGTTTCTACGCGACACGGGAAAATGTTTTCGCACCATCGCCGTTCCCTTCATGGGATTGGCAATGGGTTTCTATTTCCTGTTTCACATTTTTCACGGCGATCGGGGCCTGCTCGCCTGGCTGAAGTTGCAAAAGCAGGTCGCCAAAGCCGTGACCACTGCAGCCGAGACAAATGACCAAAAGGCCTATTTGGAAAATCGCGTGCGCCTACTCAACCCGGGCAGCCTAGATCCGGACATGCTCGAGGAACGCGCGCGACTGATGCTCAATTTCGGCCTCAACAACGAAGTCGTCATTCTTGATCCAGAAAGGAATAAGAAATGAATGCGCAATCCGTAACCGTGGCAGAAAGCCTGACGCCGCCGTTCGTCGCGGCGATATTCAGCGATACCGCAATCGTGCGTCATCTCGAGGGGGCGCAACGGCGCCCGTCCGACGAAATGGTCAGCATGGCGCCGACCCAGTCGGGCTTCCTCGGCCTGGAAACCAGCCGGGACGAGAAGGGTAGGTGGCTCTCCGTCTGCTATTGGCGCGATATGGCTTCATACAACGGCTGGCGCAATGCCTGCGTCGACCGCATGGCGACGATCTTTCCGGATGCGCATCTCGAAAGCCTCTGCCAGATCCGGGTCGCTACCGTCGAACGACCGGTTCAGCCGCAACGCCGCAAGCATCTCAAGGCCGAGGCACCTGTGCCGACCAGCAACGAACACCCAGCCACCATCGGGCGCCTGTTTACGGCGTTTCCCGCCATTGCGGAGCTCTTCGGTCATGCCCACGTTCGCTAATCTCGAAAAGCCGCCGTTCTATACGGCCATTTATCTGACCGCCGGCGAGGGCGAAGATCAGGGCCTGTTCTCTGAGGCTGCGTCAACAATGGTCTCCACCGCCATGTTGCTGTCCGGCTTCGTCGGCTTCGCCGATGATACGGCGGCGTTCGGCCGGCCAGTGAAACTGGTCTATTGGCGCACGTTCCACGCCATGCGCGCCTGGCGTCGGACTGTATTTGGCTGTTACACAAGCCGCCAAATAACAACTTTTTGTTGCGAGCCAACGCCTCTTTCCATACATTGACGGCAATAGGGGGCGGACGAATACATTTGTCGCTCCCATAGTGGCGCCAGTTTATTCAGGGAGAGCGACCAAATGGCCCGTTCAGCGAAATCGTCACCGAAACCGGCGGCGAAACGTTCCACGCGCACCAAGACCGCCCCAACGCCAACCAACGATGTCTCGCCCGAACAGCTGGTCGACTACTACCATCGCATGCTGACGATCCGACGTTTCGAGGAGAAGGCCGGGCAACTCTATGGAATGGGCCTGATTGGCGGCTTCTGCCACCTCTATATCGGCCAAGAAGCCGTGGTGGTAGGCATGCAGGCGGCCGCGAACGACGTCGATACGGTCATCACCAGCTACCGAGACCATGGCCACATGCTGGCCTGCGGCATGGATCCCCAGGGTGTCATGGCCGAACTGACCGGCCGGCG
>JAYOXJ010000396.1:2612-2899 GCA_038152725.1 Rhodospirillaceae bacterium | reverse complement strand
GGTCACGTTGCGCGACGCCCCCGCCCCCGAAATGATGCGCCCGGCGGGCAGGAACTTGAACCCGTCCATGGCGTCAAAAAATCTTTGTTCCCAAAGGGATGGGTCGGCTTCGTTCTGGCTCATGGCGCGCGCGACGCGGCGCCAGGTGTCCTGCACGGTTTTATCCACAGGCTGCCCACCGGCCTCCTTGAGACGGTATTTCATGTCCCAGATTTGCTGGGAGACGGGTGACAAATCGACCATGAAACCTCCGGATGCCGCCCCATCGGGCGCGGATGCCGCACCAT
>JAYOXJ010000396.1:0-2535 GCA_038152725.1 Rhodospirillaceae bacterium | reverse complement strand
CTGTCGGAACGGTCGGCGAAAACCGGTGAAAAACCGGAAAATGGCGGAAACCCTAGCTTTCCCCGAGGGGCCAGCGGCTTGATTTCCTTCGGAATTTAGGCGCTCGGGGCAAAATCGTCAACGGGTTTGTTCTCTTTCTGTTTCCACAATCGCCCCCCAGGGATATCCCGAGCGGCGCGCGAGAAAAACCTATTTCGTTCCAAGGACTTGTGAATTTTCCCCGAAAATCCCGAGCTTTGCCGTCGGGAATATCCACAAATCAGTCCACAAGCCTTTCCGCCTCTGCGGCTGTTTCAGACTGTGCCGCCGGGCCGTCTTGCGGGGCGGGCAACGCCGGGTGGCGGGCGCGGGCCTCGTCGGCCAAGCGATCTGCCGCCTGCTCGATGCTGGTTTCCAGCGCCTGCATGAAATCGCGCCGCTTCAGCCCCGCCGGGATCGGCGGCAGAAACTCGACGGTGATGATGCCCGGCTGCTTGCGGAAGCTGCGCCGCCCCCAGAACAGGCCGGAGTTGAGCGCCACCGGCACCACCGGCGCGTCGCATTGCGAATAGAGCGCGGCGATGCCCGGGTGGTAGGGCAGCCGGAGCCCCGGCTGGGTGCGCGTACCCTCGGGAAAGATGATCACCGGCCGGCCCTGGGCGATCCGCGCCCGGGTATCCCTGACCAGCGCCTTCAGGGCGCCGGCGCCGCCGGCACGGTCGACGGAAATGGCCTCGCACTTCCGTGCCATCCAGCCCCACACCGGAATCCGCATCAGTTCCTTCTTCATGATGTAGGCCGGGTCGGAGAACAGCAGATAGAAGACGTAGGTGTCCCAGGCCGACTGGTGCTTGCTGGCGTAGATGGCGCCGCCGGGCAGGATGTTCTCGCGGCCGCGCAACTCGAAATCGAGCCCGACCAGGACCTTCAGCGCCCAATGCTGGCTCCAGGCCCAGGCCTTGACCGCGCGCTGCATGGCGAAGCGCGGAAACGGCAGCAGCGCGATCATCATGGTCACGGCGAGCGCCGTCCAGCCGAGGAAGACGACGTTGTAGAGGCCGGAGCCGACGATGGACCTGAGCGTGCGCAAGGCGGGCCTCCGATCAAGACCCAGTGGCCGGGGTTCCGGGGCCGAACAGGTATTCGGTACGGTGACGCACCCAGGCCATCAGGAACTTGTTGTATTCGCCGACGATGAGCGCCGCCGTGCCCGGCCACATCCACCATTGGTCCTGCTTGACGTGTCCCGGGAACACCGGGTTCTGGACGATCTTCATGTCCGGCATGACGTAGGTGAACTCGAGCAGGCTGCGCGGCATGTGGTAGGCCGCGGTGACCAGCCGGATCGAGCGGATCGCGTTCTCCCGCGTCCATTTCTCGGTCTCGGCGGCGTTCTCGCGAGTGTTGATGGCGTTGCCGATGCCGATCCGCGATTCGAGCCCGGCCGGATCGAGCCTGGCGACGTGCAGCAGGTTGCGCACGTCGAGGCCGCGGTAGACGCCGGAGACGAACATCCGCTTGGCGAGGTTGCCGGATAGCAGGTCCAGACCCTCATGCAGCCGGCCGCTGCCGCCGGTGAGCACCACGATGGCGTCGGTGACGCTCGTGGTGTCCTCGACTTTTTCGGGGATATCGCCGGCGAAGCGGAACAGGCCGATCAGCCAGAGCCCGAACAGGAACGCCAGCATGGCGAGAAGGTTGAGCCAAAACAGGCCGCGCTGGCGTTCGCCGCGACGGGCCATCCCTAGAGCATCCTTTCCAGGGTCCTGAGCACAGTGACCTTGGCGGTGGTCATGGCGACCAGCGCGACCAGCACCGGCAGCGCCGCCAGCACGCCCCAGTGCACCGGCCCGAAGCCGATGTCGGGCAGCAGGCGCTGGTCCATGCTGTGTGCGAGATGCGCCAGCGCCCACAGCGTCGGCAACGCCAGCATCAGCCCGGCGATGCCGCCGAACAGCCCGAGCCACAGCGCGCGGCGCGCGAACTGCTTGGCGATGTAGGTGTCGTGCGCGCCGATCAGGTGCAGCACTTCGATCGCCTCGCGATGCACGGAAAGGCCGGTGCGGGTGGTGAACACGATGGTGCCGACGGTCGCCAGCACGATGAAGCCGAGCACCACCAGCGCCAGTGCCTCGAAGGTATCGATCAGGCGCACCAGATGGTCGAGCCAGACCCGATGGTCGTCGACGACGACGCCGGTCGCCTTTTCGGCCAGACGTTCGGAGAGTTGCGACGCGGTCAGACGGTGGGTCGCCTTCAACTCGACGTCGATCAGCCTGGGCAGCGGCAGCACGCCGCTCGACGCCTCCGGCCCGACCCAGGGTTCGAGCAGGCGCACCAGGCGGGTCTTGTCCATGGCGTCGTAGCGGCCGATCTCCGGCGAGGTGGCGAGCACGGTGAGCACCGCGTTCATGCGCTGCTCGTCCTTGGCGGCGTCTTCGGTCGGCACAACCTGCACGGTCATGGTGCCGCGCACGCCACGGTCCCACCTCGATGCAGTAGCGTTGAGTACCAGCATGCCGGCGACCGCAAGCACCGCCAGGAACACCATGAAGC
>JAYOXJ010000395.1:0-2922 GCA_038152725.1 Rhodospirillaceae bacterium | reverse complement strand
GGGGCGCGATTCGTAGATCACGCCGATGACGCCTAGCGGCACGCGCCGGCGCTCGATGTGGAGGCCGTTGGGACGGTCCCATTCGTCGGTGATGGCGCCGACCGGATCGGGCAGCTTGGCGACTTCTTCCAGGCCCTTGGCCATGCCCTCGATGCGGTCCTCGTTGAGAAGCAGCCGGTCGAGCATGGCGTCGGTCAAGCCCTTCTCCTCGCCGTAGGACATGTCCTTGGCGTTCTCGGAGATGATCTGGTTCTGGTTGCGCCGCAGCGCCGCGGCGGCAGAAATGAGCGCCTTGTTCTTGGCCTCGGTCGAGGCCGTGGTGAGCACGCGCGCGGCATCCCTGGCGGCCTTGCCGATGGCGGCCATGATCTGGGAGATGTTCTCGTTCGCTGCGGTCTCGGTCATTTTCAATCCAGGGCCAGGTCGTCGCGGTGGATCATTTCGTCGCGGCCACGGTAGCCCAGCACCGCTTCGATTTCACTGGTTTTGTTGCCCATGATGAGGCGTGCATCCTCGGCCGAATAGGCCGAAATGCCGCGCCCTAGCCGGCGTCCGTCGGCGGCCAGCACGACTACCGCGTCACCGCGCTCGAAGCGTCCGCGCACCTCGGTGACGCCGGCGGGCAGCAGACTCTTACCGGCCTTCAGCGCCTTCAGCGCGCCGTCGTCGACGATGATCTCGCCGGCCGGCTTGAGCGCACCGGCGATCCAGCGCTTACGCGCCGTCTTCGGGTTGGCGTCGGGCAGGAACCAGGTCGCGGGCGCGCCTTCGTCGATGGCGGCAAGCGGATGCGCCCGGGTGCCGTCGCAGATCACCATGCGCGCGCCCGAGCCGAGCGCGATGCGCGCCGCTTCCAGCTTGGTGACCATGCCGCCGGAACCGTCGAAGCTCTTCGACGTGCCGGCCATGGCCAGAATCTCCGGCGTTATCTCGGCGTGGACCTCGGACACCAGCTTGGCGTCGGCGTGCTGGCGCGGGTCCTGTTCGTAGAGGCCGTCGATGTTGGAGAGCAGAACCAGCGTGTCGGCGCTGATCATGGCGGTGACGCGCGCACCCAGCCGGTCGTTGTCGCCGAAGCGGATTTCGTCGGTCGCGACGGTGTCGTTCTCGTTGATCAGCGGCACGGCGCCGAGCTTGAGCAGTGTCTCCAGCGTGTTGCGGGCGTTGATGTAACGCCGCCGGCTTTCCGAATCGTCCAAGGTGAGCAGCACCTGGGCGACGGTGATGCCGTGCAGCGCCAGCACTTCCTGATAGGCATGCGCGAGACGGATCTGGCCGGTGGCGGCGGCGGCCTGGCTTTCCTCGAGCTTGAGCTTGCCGTCCTTGAGGCCGAGATGCCGGCGGCCGACGGCGATGGCGCCCGATGAGACCAGGATCACCTCTTGGCCACGCTGGCGGCAGAGTGCGACGTCGTCTGCCAGGGCCTCTAGCCACTTCCGGTGCACGGTGCCGCGCTCTGGGTCGACCAGAAGCGCCGAGCCGATCTTGACGACGATGCGTCGGGCGTCGGCGATCTTGTGGCGCGCGGTCATGGCAGGAACACCTTGGGCTCGTTGGCGGCGGCGTCGGCGGCCTCGCGCGCGTGCTGGACCTCGGCGAAGATGGCTTGGATCAGTTTGTCCATGCCCATCCCGGCGACCGCCGAGATGGCGTGGACCGGCCGGCCGATCGCCTTCTCCAGCGCCTTGGCCTTTTTCGTCGCTTCCTTGGCCGGGATGGCGTCGCACTTGTTGAGGGCGACGATCTCAGATTTCTCCGCCAGGCCGTGGCCGTAGGCCTCGAGCTCGCCGCGAACCACCTCGTAGGCGGCGATGGGGTCTTCGTCGACGGCGTCGATCAGGTGCACCAGCGTGGCGCAGCGCTCGACGTGACCCAAGAACCGGGTGCCGAGGCCGGCGCCTTCGCTGGCGCCCTCGATCAGGCCGGGGATGTCGGCCAGCACCAGTTCGGTGTCGCCCTGGCGCAGCACGCCCAGGTTGGGATGCAGCGTGGTGAACGGGTAGTCGCCGATCTTCGGGTGCGCGCGCGTGGTCGCCGCCAGCAGCGTCGACTTGCCGGCGTTCGGAAGCCCGATCAGGCCGGCATCGGCGATCAGCTTGAGCCGGAGCCAGACCCAGCGCTCCTCGCCGGGCCAGCCGGTATCGGCGCGCCGAGGTGCCTGGTTGGTCGAACTCTTGAATTGTGTGTTGCCGCGTCCGCCGTCGCCGCCGCGCGCCAGGATCACGCGTTCGCCCTCGTCAACCATGTCGGCGAGCAGCGTCTCGCCGTCGTCGTCGAGGATCTGGGTGCCGACCGGCACCTTGAGGATGACATCCTCGCCGCCGGGACCGGAGCGGTTGCGGCCCATGCCGTCGATGCCGCGCCCGGCCTTGAAATGCTGGCGGTAGCGGAAATCGATCAGCGTATTCAGGTTGTTCGAGCATTCGACCACGACGTCGCCGCCGCGCCCGCCGTCGCCGCCGTCGGGACCGCCGAACTCGATGAATTTCTCACGGCGGAAGCTGACGCAGCCGTTGCCGCCGTCGCCGCTCTTGATGAATACCTTGGCCTGGTCGAGGAACTTCATGGACCGGGAACCTTCGAAACGCCTTATTGCCTAGTCAGGGCCGCATGGTGGGGATTTGAATTGGCCAACGAAAAAGGGGAATGGCGAGCCATTCCCCTCCGAACTCGTCGGTGAATGACCCGCGTTCAGTTCAAGCCGACGGCTCCACGCCGACATAGGTGCGGCCGTTGACCGTTTTCTTGAAGCTGACCGTGCCGGTCTCGGTGGCGAAGATCGTGTGATCGCGCCCCATGGAGACGTTGTCGCCCGGATGATACTTGGTACCGCGTTGGCGCACGATGATGGTGCCCGGCTCGACGACCTGACCGCCGAAACGCTTGACGCCGAGGCGCCGACCCGCGGTATCGCGGCCGTTG
>JAYOXJ010000394.1:0-2924 GCA_038152725.1 Rhodospirillaceae bacterium | reverse complement strand
CGATCCTCCGTTCCATAGCATAGACGGTGGACCAATTCTGTGGGGGAGGATCAGTATGCTCCAAGGGGGCGCCGTCGCCGCCGAAAAGCTTGCAGTAGTAACCGCCTGGGGTATATCCCGAGAGAAGGTCGGTCATGCAGCGGTTTCGAAGAAGTGGTCGGTGACAGCGGACATATCCCCACAGTAATACCGCAAACATGCCGGGTCAAAGGAGAGACCGCTATTCGGCGAATGATTCAATCTTCCTTAACGACTCGGATTCCACACTGAGCCATCAAAAAATCATCCCAGTCTTGGAGTTTGCCCCATGTCGGACATCGACCGACGCGGTTTCAACAAGATCATGGATACGTCGGCGCGGCGTATCTATTTCCGCGATTTTAGTGACATGCCGCCCGAACTGTTCGGCACGAAGATGGAAAAAGAGTTGTATCTTAACGACTTAACAAAAGAAACGCTGAACGTTAATGGGGTTCAGCCGAACCACGGCTGAACCGGCTCTAGAGGGAAGAAGGAGATCTCCGCCAAAATTTAAGCAAATTGTCAGGGTACGACTGTATCAATACCCGATACACGAATATCGCATTGCACAAAAAATTGATGCAATGCAAAATGATTTCGTGTATACGGTCCGCGTTACCGTTTGGTGACAATCACTAAAATGTTTGGGGAAACCAACAATGGCCACTCTCGATTTGGTGCGCTTCCTTGCGGACAGCGCAGATGAAGTTCTGAAAAAAGCCGAAACCGCGGCGCCTTCCGCGGCGAATGGCATGGTTGACGAAGCCGAAGAGATGATCGCTCTCGCCGCTTCGATCCTTGGCCGCCGTCAGGTGTTCGAGGTCGAAACCCGGGAGGCAGCATAATGGCCTCTCGTCGTACCGATACCAAGAAGCCTGAGCCCGATCGCGCGCCTGTTAAGAAGACGCGTAAGTGCCTGATGTGCCGTAGCGAGTTCCATTCTCATCACGTCGGCGAGCGGGTTTGCCCGTCTTGCAAGGACACGTCCGTGTGGCGGTCCGGCGGTATCGCCGCCTGATTGACGTGGTCTCCGGGCGCGTTTTGGCCGCGCCTTTCGGAACCTTAAAAAATGATCGGTTGGTAGCGCGGCGGGCGAATTTTCCCCCGGCGCGCCAGTCGCATTGGACGGCTGCGTCGGTTCCGCAGAATGATTGACGCAGCCAAGGGGCGGGCTAGAATCGTTCCATGATCACGTTCAAGGGCCCGACCGACAAGACCATCGCCGAACCGGTGCCAAGAGTCGTGGCCACCGCCAAGTTCGAGATCGGCATGCCGGTGCGTCACCGAAAATACGGGTTTCGCGGCGTCATCTTCGACGTCGATCCGGTGTTCAATAATACCGAAGAGTGGTGGCAGTCGATTCCCGAGGACGTGCGTCCCAAGAAGGACCAGCCTTACTACCATCTTCTCGCGGAAACGCCCGAGCCCGAGCGCTCGCCATACATCGCCTACGTCTCGGAACAGAATCTGGTCGTCGAGGACGCCTCGCAGGAGCCAATCAACCACCCGGACCTGCATGAGTTCTTCGACAAACGCATGGTCAACGGGCGGTTCGTACCGCGCGCCAAGGCCAATTAGCCAATTACCCTGAAAAATCAGTCGCGCGCGCCGGACAGCTTGTCCAGTTGGCGGTCGTGGACGCCGGATAGTGCGATCAGCGCGACGATGGCGCCGAGCATGGCCATGAACATGTCCCATTGCGAATCCCATACGTCACCCTGGGTGGCGAGAAACTGTTCGGCATCCTGGTCGAGCGCCACCGCGGCCCACCATTCGATCAATTCGTAGAATACGCTGAACGCCAGCGCCGCCGAGACGACCAGGTAGAACAGCATTTTCCCCTACCGAAGCGCCGTTTTGCGAAGCAGAATTTCGCGTGCCAGCACAGCCGGTATAAAGCCCTGCGCGAAGTGACCGATGCGGTCGTAGTGGTTGCGCGCGAGATCGAAGGCGTCCTGAATCCAAAACCCAAGGGGCACACGCGCGTAGGTGTAGTGACCGCCCAATATCAGAATCAGTCCATGCCCGAAAATCAATGCGTAGAGCAGCGGTGTCAGCGGGAAACGCCGCCTGGTCGCGACCAACAGCGGTATGGCGAAGATGACCGGCGCTACCTCCAAGAACCAAGTCAGCCTGTCGTGTGGGCCGATGGCCGAAACGGCGAGCGCCAGCATCCAAAGCGCGAGGAGCGCACCGGGATACCGGTCCGCGGCGGTCAAGACCGGCAGACCCTGTCCATCAACCGCTCCATAAACGCTTCGCCGGCGCTAACCTGTTCGATGTCGATGTACTCGTTGGGTTTGTGCGCTTGGTCGATGGAGCCGGGACCGCAGACCACGGTCGGAATGCCGGCACGCGTCTTGAACAAGCCCGCTTCGGTGCCGAACGCCACCTTGGCGTGATCGTTGCGCCCGGCCAAGGCTTTGACGAAGGTCACGACTTCCTCGTCAACGTCCATCTCAAGGCCGGGCATATCGTTGGTTCGATCGATGGTGATGCTCGAAGACGGGCCGATGGCGCGCATCTCCGGCTCCAGTTTCTCGGCCGCGAAACGCCGGATTTCGTTTTCCAGTGCGTTCGGATCTTCGAGCCCGACATAGCGGAACTCGAACTGGAAATGGCAATCAAGCGGTACGATATTGAGCTGGGTGCCACCGGAAATGACACCGGTGTGGACTGTCGTATGGGTGATGTCATAGAGCTCGTCGAAGGGGCCCTTCTCGCGGATACGGTCGGCAATTTCGCGCAAGTGAGCAATAAAGCGCGCCGCGTATTCGATGGCGTTGACGCCCTTCGGCGCAAGGCTGGAATGCGCCTCCAGGCCGCGCACGTGCACCTTGTAACTGCGCTTGCCCTTGTGGCCGGTGACCACCTGCATGGAAGTGGGTTCACCGACGATACAC
>JAYOXJ010000393.1:2116-2933 GCA_038152725.1 Rhodospirillaceae bacterium | reverse complement strand
ACAAAATATCAGAATTCGGCTGAAGGCGTTCGACCATCGCGTCCTCGACCAGTCTGCCCGTGAGATCGTCAACACGGCGCAGCGGACGGGGGCGACGGTCCGTGGTCCCATTCCGCTGCCGACCCGCATCGAGAAGTACACGGTGCTGCGTTCGCCACACATCGACAAGAAGTCGCGTGAGCAGTTCGAGATTCGCACGCATAAGCGGGTGCTCGACATCGTCGACCCGACTCCGCAGACCGTCGATGCGTTGATGAAGCTCGATCTCGCCGCCGGCGTCGACGTCGAGATCAAACTCTAGGGGCAGATCATGCGTACAGGTCTGATTGCACAGAAGTTGGGCATGAGCCGCCGCTTTGAAGCGGACGGCACGCATGTTCCGATCACGGTGTTGAAAGTGGATAACGTCCAGGTCGTCCAGCAGCGGACCACCGAGAAGGACGGGTACACTGCGCTCCAGCTCGGCTGGGGTGCCGCCAAGGTCAAAAACATGTCCAAGGCGCTGCGTGGACATTTCGCCTCCGCCAAGGTCGAGCCGAAGCGTGAAGTCGTGGAGTTCCGCGTCGCCGAAGACGCGCTGATCGACGTCGGCCAGGAACTGGTGCCCAGTCACTTCGTTCCAGGCCAGAAGGTCGATGTCTGCGGCGTCACCATCGGTAAGGGCTTTGCCGGCGTTATCAAACGCCACGGTTTCGGCGGCTTGCGCGCTTCGCACGGTGTCTCGATCTCGCACCGCTCGCATGGCTCCACCGGCCAGCGCCAGGACCCCGGCAAGGTGTTCAAGGGCAAGAAGATGGCCGGCCACATGGGCGACACA
>JAYOXJ010000393.1:0-2106 GCA_038152725.1 Rhodospirillaceae bacterium | reverse complement strand
ACACACGGGTCACCACCCAGAACCTGGTGGTCGTCGATGTCGATGATGAAAACGGCCTGATCATGGTGCGTGGCGCCGTTCCGGGTGCCAAGGGCGGTTTCGTCCGCATCACCGATGCTGCCAAGACCGCGCGTCCGAAGGATGCGCCGTATCCGGCGGGCATTCGTGCCGCGGCGGAAGCGACCCCGGCGGCGGAAGCGCCTGCCGAACCGGCTGCTGAAGCTCCGGCCGCCGATCAAGCCGAAGTGGAAAAGGAATAACCGGCCATGAAGTGCGACGTCATCGATTTGGCCAACAAGAAGACCGGCACCATCGAACTCGATGATGCGGTGTTCGGCGTGGAAGTCCGCCGTGACTTGCTGGCGCGGACCGTGAACTGGCAGCTCGACAAGCGCCAGAGCGGCAGCCATGCCACCAAGGGGCGCTCCGATGTCAGCGGCACCAAGGCCAAACCGTTCAAGCAGAAGGGCACCGGCCGGGCGCGTCAGGGTAGCCACCGCGCACCGCAGATGCGTGGCGGCGGCATCGTGTTCGGCCCGCAGGTGCGCAGCCATGCCACCGAACTGCCGAAGAAGGTTCGCCGTCTGGCGCTGAAGAGCGCGCTTTCTGCCAAGCAGGCCGAAGGCAAGCTGATCGTCCTGGACGAGGCTAAGGCCAAGACGCCGAAGACCGGTGAACTGGCCAAGGCGCTCAAGGCGCTCGGTTGGGGCCGCACGCTCTTGATCGACGGCGCGCAGATCGACGCCAACTTCGCAAAGGCGGCCAGCAACATCGTCGAATTCGACGTGCTGCCGAGCGTCGGCGCCAACGTGTACGACATCCTGCGCCGCGATACCCTGGTTCTGACCAAGGACGCGGTCGAGCAGCTGACGGAGCGGTTGAAATGAGCAAATACGCAATTCAGCGCGACAAGAAGCCGAGCCGCGAGCGCATGTACGAGCTCCTGCGTGCGCCGCTGATCACGGAAAAGTCGACCCTGATCAGCGAGCACAGCCAGGTCAGCTTCTGGGTGCCGCTCGATGCCGACAAGTTCGAGATCAAGCACGCGGTCGAAGGCCTGTTCGACGTGAAAGTCACCAACGTCAACACGCTGCGCTCCAAGGGCAAGGTGAAGCGCTTCCGGGGCGAGCCCGGCGTGCGTCCCGACCGCAAGAAGGCGATCGTCACCCTGGCCGAAGGCCAGTCCATCGACGTGACGACCGGAATTTAAGTAGGGGTTCGGATCAATGGCACTGAAAACATTCAACCCGACGACCCCCGCCCAGCGCGGCCTGGTCATCGTCGATCGCTCGGAGCTCTACAAGGGCAAGCCAGAAAAGGCCCTGACCGAGGGTCTGCGCGGCAACGGCGGGCGTAACAACGCGGGCCGCATCACCGCGCGTCGGCGCGGCGGCGGTCACAAGCGCCGTTACCGGATCGTCGATTTCAAGCGTCGCAAATTCGACGTGCCGGCGACGATCGAGCGGATCGAATACGATCCGAACCGGACCGCCTTCATCGCGTTGATCAAGTACGAAGACGGCGAGCTCGCCTACATCCTGGCGCCGCAGCGCATCCGCGTCGGTGATCAGGTGGTCTCGGGCGCAAATGCCGACATCAAGCCGGGCAATGCCATGCCGATGCAGAGCATCCCGGTCGGCACCATCGTCCACAACGTCGAGATGAAGCCGGGCAAGGGCGGCCAGTTGGCCCGTTCCGCCGGGACCTACGCCCAGATCATCGGCAAGGACCAGGGCTACGCCCAGCTTCGCCTGATCTCGGGTGAGCTCCGCATGGTGCGCGCCGAGTGCATGGCCACCATCGGCGCGGTCTCCAACCCGTACCAGCAGAACATTAAGATCGGTAAGGCCGGCCGCAGCCGTTGGCTCGGCAAGCGCCCGAGCGTCCGCGGCGTCGCCATGAACCCGGTCGACCACCCGCACGGCGGCGGCGAAGGCCGCACCTCGGGCGGCCGCCATCCGGTGTCGCCGTGGGGCAAGCCGACCAAGGGCAAGCGCACGCGCAACAACAAGAAGACCGATGCGCTGATCATGCGCCGTCGTCGTTCGAAGAAGTAAAGGAGAGCTATCGTGCCTCGTTCCGTATGGAAAGGACCGTTCGTCGACG
>JAYOXJ010000392.1:0-2941 GCA_038152725.1 Rhodospirillaceae bacterium | reverse complement strand
CAAGTGGCGCCCGAGTGGTGGCGCCATCAGGTGATCTACCTGCCGCAGGAACCGGCGTTGCTCAACGGCACCATTCGCGACAACCTGAAGATCAATGCGCCGGATATTGACGATTCGGAACTCAACAAGATCGTCGACCAGTGTGGTCTCAGGCGTTTCCTCGACGAAAGCCAGCAGGGCTACGACACTCCGGTGGTCGAAAACGGCTGGCGTCTCTCCGAAGGCATCCGCCGGCGCATCGCGCTGGCACGTGCGTTGACCACGCGCGGCATGCTGGTGGTGATCGATGAGCCCACGGAAAGCCTGGACGCGGAGGGCGCCAAGGCGGTTCACCAGATTCTCGGCGCGCTGGCCAAGGGCGGGCGCACCATCATCATCATGTCTCACGACTCCAGCATCGTGAAGGGGCCGCACGGCGTCCTCGACCTCAACGAAAAACCGACGCCGAAGCTGCATTACGCCGGCCAGCCGCCGGCGCCGCCGGCCGCCAAGGAACCTTCCGCACCACCGGTCGCCAAGGAGCCGCCCGCCGCGGCGCAAACGCATACCGACCTGCCGCCGCAGGTGACGATGCCGGACATGTCCGGCGCGCCGAAGCCTGCCAAACCGAAGACCGCCAAGCCGAAGGCCGCGAAATCGAAGGGCGACCAGGCTAGCGGCGGCGATGAGCCGCTGACCACCGAGACCGTTTCCAAGCGGTTCATCGTGGCCAACGGCGAGGGGCGGGGCGACTGATGGACAGTGTTCCCGCCCCGATGACCGTATCGGCGCCTTCCGAACAGGTCGGGCGGTCGACCCATCTGACCTTCGCGCTTTGTTCGCTGGTGGTGATCCTGTTCTTCGCCTGGGCGGCGCTGAGCCCGATCGACATCGTCAGCATGGCCAACGGCGAAGTGATTCCGTCGACCCAGGTGAAGACCGTCCAGCACCTCGAAGGCGGCATTGTCCGCGAGATCAAGGTGCGAGAGGGCGAAAGCGTCGCCAAGGGGCAGATTTTGGTAGTGCTCGAGCCAACCCAGAGCGGTGCCGACGTCGGCGAGCTACGTGTCCGGCTGCGCGCGCTCAAGCTCGACGAGGCACGCATCGTGGCGCTGATCCAAGGCGCCGAACAGCCCGACGTCCCGGCCGAACTTGCCGAGGCGTTTCCCGAGCGCGTCAAGCAGTCGCGCCAGCAGTTCAAGGCGCAGATGGCCCGCCATCAGAGCGAAGTCGCGCGCCAGCGCGAGACCATTATTCAGCGCGAACAGGAGATCGCCGAGATCTCGTCGCGCATCGCCAACCAGCGCCAGCGGCTCAAGTTGTTGAAGGAGCAGATCGCCATCAGCGAGGACCTGATGCGTGACAACCTGACCAACCGATTCAAGCACCTGGATCTCCTCAAGGAAGGGCGTCAGCTCGAAGGCGGCATCGAGACCGACACCGCCTCGCTCGGCCGTGCCGGTGCGGCGCTCAAGGAGGCGAAGGCGCAACTGGTCAATATCCAAAGCGTGTTCGAGGACGAGAATCAGAAGGCGCTCAATGAGGTACGCCTGACGCTCGGCGAGTTGACCGAGCGGGTGAAGAAGTTCGAGGACAGTCTTGCACGGACCACGGTGCGTTCGCCGGTTGACGGCGTGGTCAAGTCGATGCATGTGGTCACCGTCGGCGGCGTCATCAGGCCAGGCGATCCGATCGCCGAGCTGGTCCCGGCCGGCGACCGCCTGATCGTCGAGGCCAAGCTGCCGACCAGCGACATCGGCTACGTCGCCATCGGCCAGTCGGCGGTCGTCAAGCTGGCCTCAGCCGATGCCAACCGTTTCGGCGGGCTCAAGGGCACGGTTGTCGGTGTCAGTCCCGATACGCTGATGACGCCTGACGGTATGCCGTTCTACAAAGTCAGGATCGAGACCGAGCAGGGTTTCTTCCAGCACAAGAATTCACGCTACAACCTGTTCCCAGGCATGCAGTTGTCGGTCAGCATCATTACCGGCGATCGCACCGTTCTCGAATACATCCTGGGCCCAATGTACGACTCGCTCCAGGACGCCGCGCGGGAGCGCTGAGCGGGCTTCTGCCGGCTAAGATTTCTTGCGGCTTCCCCGCTTGGGCTCTTTTTTCGCGGCCGGGCTGCCCTTGATGTCGTCGCCAGTGGCGGACTGCGCCTGCTGCATCTTGTCGCGGATCTCGTTGGCGGCGTTGGCGATGCCCTGCATGACGTTCTGCAACTGGTTGGCCGGAATCAGGAGGCGAACGGTATTGTGGACCGTGTTCTCGGCTTCTTGCTCGGCGAATGTGATGCGGAAGACGCCGTTGGCATGGGAAACGTTGCTGATCAGGTCGGCGAAATATTCGGGCGGACGATCGTCGCTCACTTGTTCCTCCTAGCGCTCTGTCGGTTCGCCATCATAGGGAATTTGCGGCGCGAAAACAAAACCATCCATGTAATGAAATGGCCCCTGAAGAGACCTATAATCGCTGCCATGCTGGTAGCCCAGATCACAGATACGCATATCAAGCCGGGCGGGCGATTGGCCTATGGGCGGGTCGATACCGCCGGCCACCTGGGTCGCGCCGTCGATCATCTAAACGGGATGGCCGAGAGGCCCGATGTCGTCCTGGTGACCGGCGACATCGGCGATGCGGGAATCGCGGCCGAGTACTCCGTGGCGCGCTCGCACCTCGACCGCCTGGCGATGCCGTATTTCGTCATTCCAGGCAACCACGACAGTCGCGACGGATTGCGTGAATCGTTCGTCGATCACGCTTACCTGCCCAAGCAGGGATTTATCCACTACGTTATCGAGGACTATCCGGTCCGCCTGATCGGTCTCGACAGCACCATACCGGGCAAGGCCGGCGGCATGATGTGCGCCGAACGCCTCGAATGGCTGGCGGCGCGCCTTCGTGAGGGGGACGGCCGGCCGACGCTGGTCTTCATTCACCATCCACCGTTCCTGACCGG
>JAYOXJ010000391.1:0-2952 GCA_038152725.1 Rhodospirillaceae bacterium | reverse complement strand
TTGGATAACATCGACCAATTTGTCCAATTGCTTGATACATTGATCAAGGGCTTTTTCATCCCCTTTGAGAGTGGCAGTTATGCGGGAACGGCCATCCGAGTGAGTGGGGGCCACATTGAGCGTGTCTATGTTAAATCCGCGCCCGCTGAACAGCCCGGCGATCCGGGCCCTGACGCTCGCCGAAGTGAAGGCCTATGACATCGGGCGGCTGAAACCCGGCACGCGCTACGCCGGCAACTACCCAGATCAAATTGCCAGCGACGGCCAGCGCGTGCCGACGCTGGCGGAAGTGTTCGCGTTGGTGAAGCGCGCCGGCAACGCGGACGTGCGTTTCAACATCGAAACCAAGCTCAAACCGACGGCACCGGACGACACGGTTTCGCCGAAGGCCTTCACAGAGGCATTGCTCAAGGTCATCGCCGAACACGGCATGACCGGCAGGGTCGCGATCCAGTTGTTCGATTGGCGCACCCTGCAGGAGGTGCAGCGCCAGGCGCCCGCCGTGCCGACGGTGTATCTCACGGCTCAGCAGCGCTGGCTCGACAATGTCCGGGTCGGCGAAGCGGGGCCGTCGCCGTGGACAGCCGGCTTCGACGTCGACGACTTTGGCGCCAGCCTGCCCAGGCTTGTCAAGGCGGCGGGTGGGCGCGTCTGGTCGCCTCATTACAAGGACGTCTCGGCGGCGGCGGTGAAGGAGGCGCAATCGCTCGGGCTGCAGGTCGTGGTGTGGACCGTCAATACGCCGGACCAGATGAACGCGCTCATCGACTTGGGCGTCGACGGCATCATCTCCGATTACCCGGACCGTCTTCGCGCGGTGCTCGAGAAACGCGGCATGCCGGCGCCGAAACCGACCCCGGTTTCGCCGTAATCCGGGCTGGGCCTATTCGCTGAAATAGGCCGGGAACTGTGCCTTGATATTGATGGCTTCGGCCAGCGTCCCGGACAAGTGATGGCGCAGCGCCGTACGCGCCCGGTCCGAGTCGCCGGCGTCGATCGCCGCGATGATGCGGCGATGATCGTCGAGGATGCGTTGCGCCTGGCCTGGCGTCATCAAGTGCAGGCGCCTCAACCGGTCGATATGTCCCGATCGGCTCCTGACCAGTGCCAACAGATCGGGGACGTCCGCCGCCTCGAACATGCAGGCATGCATATCGCTGTCGGCCTTTGAAAAATCCTCGAGATCGCCGCTGGCGATATCGGCCTCCTGGCGCTGGATCAGCGCGTTAAGATCGTCGATCAGGCGGTCGTTCCGCGCGTCGGCGAGCAGGCCGACGATTTCCGCCTCCAGCGCGCGCCTGAGGAAATGCGCCTGCTTGGCCATCTCGATATCGATGGTGGTGACCACGGTCGCCGATTGCGGAAACACGTCGACCAGCCGTTCGGCCTCAAGCCGCATCAAGGCGTCGCGGATCGGTGTCTGGCTGACGCCGAAACGTTCCGACAGTTCCGCGCGCGACAGCACCGTACCGGGCACCAGCGCGAGCGAGATGATGAGTTCGCGAAGTGCCGAATAGACCTCGGTCGCCGCCGAAACGGCACGTGCGCGGGTAACGGATTCCAGGCCCAAACTTTCCTCCCCCCGAAGGTGATGGACATCGTTCATTACTGCTTGCTGGCTCTAATCTAAAATATTAGTGTTTTAATCTCAACGTCCCTGGCGCCGAATTGCGTCGGGTCATTCCATTGGGAGGAAATACATGCCTGTTACCTATAAGGCGGGGCTGCTGGCCTCTGCCGTCTTCGTCGCGATGGCCGGTTCGGCCGCCGCCGCCGATCTCAAGCTGGTCACCGGTCCTCAGGGGGGATCGTGGTATCCGCTCGGCGGTGCCCTGAAAAACCTGGTCGAGAAGCAGATTGCCGGTTCCAAGGTGCAGGTCGGCCCCGGCGCCGGCATCGCCAACGTGAAGGCGATCGAGGCCGGCAAGGCCGATCTCGGTTTCGCCAACTCGGTCTCCACGGTGGATGCCATCAACGCCAAGGCGCCGTTCGAGAAGAAATATTCGAACGTCTGCAACGTCGCCACGCTCTATCCGCAGTACTTCCAGGTCGTCACCACCGACGCCAGCGTCAAGTCGCCGGCGGATCTCAAGGGCAAGGCGCTGACCACCCAGAAGAAGGGCAATACCGGCGAGCAGATTACTGCGCACATGCTGGAGGCCTATGGCATGAGCTACAAGGACCTGCCGAAGGTCAACCAGGGTTCCTACACCGATTCCGTCAACCAGCTGAAGGACGGCAACGCGGTGTGGTTCACGCTCGGCACGACCGCGCCGGCGAGCGCCATCATGGACTTGGCCGCGTCGCGCGACGTCAATGTGGTGCCGATTCCGGACGACGGCCTCGCCAACATGCAGAAGATCAACCCCGGCTATAAGCGCATCGTCATCAAGGCGGGAACCTACCCGAAACAGACCGCCGACGTGCCGACGGTCGGCTATGCCACGCACGTGATCGCGCGCTGCAACCTCGATCCGAAAATCGTCGAGGGCGTGCTCAACGCCATGGTCGGCGGCATCGGCGATCTCGCCGCCATCGCCAAGGCGATGAAGGGCGTCGATGCCAAGGGCATGGCCTTCGATCTCGGCGTGCCGCTGCACAAGGGTGCCATGGCCTTCTACAAGGCCAAGGGCGTCCTCTGATCGATCGCAGCCACTGACTGCCTAACGGGCCGCGGCGCTTCCTTGTCGAAGCGCCGCGGCGCCGTCCTTTATCCTCCGTGCGGAGTTTGACGATGTTTACCGGCAAGAACTGGGCCTGGATCGCGCTGACCGTGGTCGGCGCCGCGATGTCGCTTTATCACCTTTACGTTGCGTTCTTCGGTGCCCCCGACGCGCAGATTTTCAGGACCACGCATATCGCCTTCGCGTTGGTCATGGCGTTCCTGATGTCGCCGGCGTTCCCGCGCAAGGACGGCACCCCGGGCTTCGCCGACATCCTGATGGTGATCGC
>JAYOXJ010000390.1:0-2957 GCA_038152725.1 Rhodospirillaceae bacterium | reverse complement strand
CTATAGCGTCAGGCGGTTAACATCCTCTTTCGCTGCGTTTCCGTTTTTGGGGCCTTTCGATGGACAGCAAAACCCTTCTCGTCGTTGCGCATGCCCCCTCGCCGAATACACAGGCGCTTTTAGATGCGGTGATTGCCGGTGCGAAAGCCGCGAACGCGGACAATCTGCGGATTATCGTCAAGACGCCGTTCGGGACCGGCCCCGACGACGTTCTCGCCGCGCAGGCCCTGATTCTGGGGACGACCGAGAACCTCGGATATATGAGCGGTGCGTTGAAGGATTTTTTCGACCGCATCTACTATCCCTGCCTGGAGCACACCCAGGGCCTGCCCTACGCCCTATATATCCGTGCCGGCCACGACGGCACCGGCACGCGGCGTGCGGTCGAGACGATCACAACCGGTTTACGCTGGCGCGCCGTGCAGGCGCCGATCCTGTGCCGGGGCGACTATGCCCCCGAATTCGCGCAGCAATGCGAGGAACTCGGCATGGCCATGGCGGCCGGACTGGATGTGGGGGTGTTTTGAAGGAGTGGCGGTGAGGGTGGGATTCGAACCCACGATACGCTTTCACGTATGCCAGTTTTCAAGACTGGTGCCTTCAACCACTCGGCCACCTCACCCTTGAGACCTGCCGTACCCGGCCGGTCGGGCCGAATGTAGCCCCGCGTGGTTCGAATTCAAGCGCCTTCGTGAACCCGGGTGGTTCCGCTGAGCGTATCGCGCGCGCCGGGCGCGGCGTGGATGTGCCACGCGACACGGTCGGCGTGAAGCTCGAAAACGCCGGTGCAAAGTGTTTGCGAATAGTCATCGCCGTTGTCGTTGGCACGGTAAATGGGTGTTTCGCGCTCGAACAAGATAGCTTCCGCATCGGCGGCGTCATCCGGTGCGTTTTTAGCGACCTGCGCGTCGGCGCTCCGCTGGCGGTCGCGCGACGAGCCGGTAATTTCCTGCGCGAGACCGGCGAACTTGGTCTCGATCAGGTGGTTGGCATGGGCCGAAGGTGCTGCGATTTCGCGGACGTGACAGCCGGACGCCGGCGCCTCGACCGAACAGAGCTGCCCTTCCCTGGCCGAACCCAGGTTGTGGTGGAAACCGCTGGCGCGATCCGTGCGGCCTAGCACGTTGAGCGCTTCGTCCATGCCATTCGCCGCCAACACGGCACGGCAGACGATGTGGCGAGGAATGCCCGGCTTCAGGTCATGCACGCGGATATTGTTGATGGTCTGGACCATGCCGGCGGCATTGAGGCCAAGCGTATGGCCCGGCAGCATGCCCGGATACATGAAACTCTGGAACGCCGGGCCTTCGGCCGGCTCGGCGTCGACCCAGAAGCAATGTCCGAGCAGTTCGGCGGCGCCATCCTCGTTGTGCGCAATCACCGCCGGCGCACCGGCGGCAGACGGGATCATTATCGTGGTACAACCTTCCGCCGCCATTTCGAGTTCGGGAGCCGTGGCGTCCGCCGGCAGGCGCAGGTCGCCCCTGCAGTTCCACATGAAGATCGATTGAAAATCGAGGCCGGCGCCGTCGGCGATGCCTTCGATCTCGCGCACGAATCGGGGAAAGCTGGCCCGCGCCGCGGCTTCGAGTTGCCCAAGATAACTGCTGCCCTGCCAACGTGCTTGGAGTGCCTTGAACTCCGGCGTCGCGAAGGCGCGTTCGCGGATTTCTGTCGCCGCCGCCCGGCCCATCGCCTGGCCGACGGCGAAGGCGTCGCCCTTGGCCGAGATGCGCCGGATGGCGCGCGGGTCAGGCATTGCTTCTGGCCTTGGCGAAATCGCAGACGGTTTTTACCAGGCCCGAAAGGTGGTCTTTCAAGCTGTTGTAATCAGCCGATTTTTCGATGGCCATTTCATCCATGTAGAGGCCCCGGTTGATTTCAATCTGCAGGCTGTGGCGACCGTTTGCCGGGTCGGAATAGCGCCGCGTCAACTCGGCACCCTTGTAGGGATCGTTGACGCTGACTTTGTAGCCGCCGTCACGCAAGTGACCGACGACGAGGTTGATGAACGCCGTGTCGCAGGACTTGCCGTCATGGTCGGAGACGACGAAATCCGGCCGCGCCACTTCGCCGTCGGGATCGAAGGCGTTGCCCTCGGCACGCATGGAGTGGCAGTCGATGTGATAGACGCAGCCGAAACGCTCGTGCAGTTCGTCGTAGGCACTGGCGACGGCGGCGTGATAAGGCAGCCAATAGCGCTCGATCCGGCCCCTCACCTCATCGGCGGTGAGCTTGCGCGCATAGAGCGGTGCCGTGCCGTGCAGCTTGGTCCATATCAGGCCCTTGCCGGTTTTGCTTTTCGCCGTCGGCCGGGCATGGCCTTGCCAGCCCTCGATTTCACTAGGGTCGATGTCGTCCTCGGCCCGGTTGGCATCGATGTAGCCGCGCGGAAAACGTGCCGCGATCAGCATGGCGCCATACGAGGGCGCGGCGTCGTAGAGCTCGTCGACGAAGGCATCCTCCATACGGCGAAGCTTGATCAGTTCCATGGCCGCGTTGAAATCGGCCGGGTAGACCGAGCCGCTGTGCGGGCTGTCGAACAAGGCCGGCACGGCGTCCGCCGTCGGCTGCACAATGGTAACGGGTTCGTCCGGGGAAACCTTGTGGTCAATCATTGAGGTGGCACGCTGACATGCGCCCCGGTGCGATTTCACGCAATACCGGCACTTTGGCACGGCAGCGCGCGCTCGCCTGCGGGCAACGCGGGTGGAAATGGCAGCCCGGCGGCGGATCGAGCGGCGACGGAATTTCGCCCGACACCGGCTGGTAGTCGATGCCCCGAATCTCTAAGCGCGGCACCTCATTCAGGAGTGCTTGGGTATAGGGGTGGTTCGGCGCGTCGAACAGAGCGTCTGTCGGCGCCGTCTCGACGACACGTCCGAGGTACATGATGACCACGCGGTCGGAGATATGCTCGACCACGGAAAGATCGTGGCTGATGAACAGATAGGTCA
>JAYOXJ010000389.1:1852-2972 GCA_038152725.1 Rhodospirillaceae bacterium | reverse complement strand
GTCGAGTCGGCGGCGCAGGCCTGGGAATCGCTGTTGACGGCCCGTGCCCGCGTGAAAGCGTTCCGCACCCAGATCGATGCCAGCGTCGTCGCCTTGGAAGGCGTGCAGCGTGAAGCGGCGGTCGGATCGCGGACCGTGCTCGATGTCCTCGATGCGGAGCAGGAACTGCTCGATTCACGCGTCTCTCATGTTCGCGCGCAGCGCGACGAACTGGTTGCCAGTTACCAGTTGCTGTCGGCCGTCGGCAAGTTGACCGCGCGTGACCTCGGTCTCGGTGTCACCCTGTACGATCCACGCGACCACTACAACGAAGTCCGCGGCAAGTGGGTTGGTGGGTCTTCGGGCGGCCAAGTGAGGTGATTTTCCGCGTCTTCAGCGGGGGGAAACAGTATCGGTGTGAGGTTTCTCGACTAACGCTTTGTTAACCATGACCGGTTAGCGTAGAGTCCCCGAACACACCGAATGGACGGATCATGAGCGAAGAAGCGGCGCGAACGGAAGACGGCCAAGAGCCCTCAATGGAGGACATCCTCGCTTCCATCCGACGGGTTTTGTCGGAGGAGGAAGAGGAAGCCGAGGCCGCCGCTCCGGCACCTGCACCCGCACCGGCGCCGGCACCGGCACCCAAGGCTGCACCGGCGCCTCAGCCGGAGCCCGAACCTGAACCCGAACCCGAACCGATGATCGCGCTCGAACCGGAGCCCGAGATCGAGCCCGAACCCGAGCCGGAACCGGAATACGAACCCGAGCCGGCACCGATGCCCATGCCGGCACCGGCGCCCATGCCGCAACCGATGGCCGCGCCGGCCCCGCCACCTCCGCCGCCGCCTCAGCCCGCGATGCATGCTGCGCCGATGCCGCCGGCGATGGAAGCGATCCTCGAACTCACGCCCGACATGCTCGCCAGCGACATCATGTCGCAGCCGACGCAAAAGGCGTCCACTGACGTGCTTTCCGAACTGGCAGCGGCGATCCTCGACCGGCGCGATCTCGGCATCGGCGGCTCGCGCAGCGACATGACGCTGGAAGCCATCGTGCGTGAGATGTTGAAACCGATCCTGCGCGAGTGGCTCGACCGCAACCTGCCGTACCTGATCGAGCGCCTCGTGAAGCGCGAGAT
>JAYOXJ010000389.1:0-1842 GCA_038152725.1 Rhodospirillaceae bacterium | reverse complement strand
CCGTTGTCCGTAAGCCGTGATGGCAGACAGTGAAGAGAGGGCGCCGGCAATGCTGGAAAAGACCTATCAGCCGGGCGAAATCGAGGATAAGCACTACCAGGCCTGGGAAGACGCCGGGCTGTTCGCCTGCGGCGGCGCGCGCGACAACGCCGATCCGTTCACGATCGTCATCCCGCCACCCAACGTCACCGGCAGCCTGCACATGGGCCACGCGCTCAATAACACGCTGCAGGACATCCTGATCCGCTACAACCGCATGAAGGGCCGCGACGCGCTGTGGCAGCCCGGCACCGACCATGCCGGCATCGCGACGCAAATGGTGGTCGAACGCCAGTTGGCGGAAGAGGGCAAGACCCGCCACGATCTCGGTCGCGACAAATTCATCGAGCGCGTGTGGGATTGGAAGGCGCATTCCGGCGGCACCATCACCGGCCAGTTGCGACGCCTGGGAGCCTCCTGCGACTGGTCGCGCGAGCGCTTCACCATGGACGACGGTCTTTCCGCCGCCGTTCGCAAGGTCTTCGTCGACCTCTACAAGCAGGGCCTGATCTATCGCGACAAGCGCCTGGTCAACTGGGATCCGAAACTGCACACGGCGATTTCCGACCTGGAGGTCGAGCAGCGCGAAGCCAACGGCAAGATGTGGTACTTCAAGTACCCGGTCGATGGCGAGAGCGGACGCTTCGTCACCGTCGGCACGACGCGCCCCGAGACCATGCTGGGCGACACCGGCGTTGCCGTGCATCCCGACGACGACCGCTTCAAGGACCTGATCGGCAAGTACGTCCTGCTGCCGATCGTCGGACGCCGCATTCCCATCGTCGGCGACGAATACGCCGATCCGGAAAAGGGCTCGGGCGCGGTCAAGATCACACCGGCGCACGACTTCAACGACTTCGAGGTCGGCCGGCGCAACAAGCTCAAGCTGGTCAACATCTTCGACGCCAACGCGACCCTCAACGACAACGCGCCGGAGGCCTATCGCGGCCTCGACCGTTACGCCGCGCGCGATAAGGTGGTTGCCGAGATGGAGTCCCTCGGTCTTCTCGAGAAGGTCGAAGACAACGCCATGACCATTCCCTACGGCGACCGCTCCGGCGTGGTCATCGAGCCGTGGCTGATGGACCAATGGTTCGTCGATGCCGCTAGGCTCGCCGGTCCGGCGATCACGGCGGTGGAGCAGGGCAAGACCACCTTTGTGCCGAAGCAGTGGGAAAACACCTATTACGAATGGATGCGCAACATCCAGCCGTGGTGCATTTCGCGCCAGATCTGGTGGGGTCACCAGATTCCGGCGTGGTTCGGCCCCGACGGCGAAATCTTCGTCGCCGAGACCGAGGATGAAGCGAAAGCGCAGGCCAAGGAGAACTACGGCAAGGTGGTCGCACTCAAGCGCGACCCCGACGTGCTCGACACCTGGTTCTCGTCGGCGCTGTGGCCGTTCTCGACGCTTGGTTGGCCCGAGCAGACGCCGGAACTGGAGCGCTACTATCCGACCGACGTGTTGATCACCGGCTTCGACATCATCTTCTTCTGGGTTGCGCGCATGATGATGATGGGCATCCACTTCATGGGCGAAGTGCCGTTCCACACCGTCTACATCCACGCCCTGGTACGCGACGAACATGGCCAGAAGATGTCCAAGTCGAAGGGCAACATCATCGACCCCTTGGAACTGATCGAGAAGTTCGGCGCCGACGCGCTCCGCTTCACGCTCACCGCCTTCGCCGCCCAGGGTCGCGACGTGCGGCTCTCCGAGCAGCGCGTCGAGGGCTACCGCAACTTCTGCACCAAGCTCTGGAACGCGGCGCGCTTCTGCGAGATGAACGAGTGCAGGCCCGT
>JAYOXJ010000388.1:0-2978 GCA_038152725.1 Rhodospirillaceae bacterium | reverse complement strand
GTGCATGAGAATTGGGACGTTGTCCTTGGTCAGCTTGACGTCGATCTCGACCCAAGTGGCGCCGAGTTGGTGCGCGCGGCGCATACTGGCGAGGGTGTTTTCGGGCGCATGCCCGGCCGCACCGCGATGCCCGATGATCTTCGGGGAAGTTTTGACCGAAGTCATCTCGCCCCCGGAAAATCGGTGCGAAACATATTGCGCCTTATTGGAGAAACCATCACCCTAATTCGGCCAATTTCGTGGGCGGGGAGCAAATCATGTCCGAAGACGACATCAAACGTATGGCCCTGGAATACCATCGGCTGCCAACGCCGGGCAAGCTGTCCATTGCGCCGACCAAGCCGCTCGCCAACCAGCGCGACCTGGCCCTGGCTTATTCGCCGGGCGTCGCCGCGGCCTGCGACGCCATTGCCGCCGAACCGGCCGAAGCCGCCAACCTGACCGCGCGCCAAAACCTCGTCGCCGTCGTCACCAACGGTACCGCCGTGCTCGGGCTCGGCGCCATCGGCCCCCTGGCCGCAAAGCCGGTGATGGAAGGCAAGGCGGTGCTGTTCAAGAAGTTCGCCGCCATCGATGTATTCGACATCGAGCTCAACGAAACCGACCCGGACAAGATCGTCGACATCGTCTGCGCGTTGGAACCGACCTTCGGCGCCATCAACCTGGAAGACATCAAGGCGCCGGAATGTTTCGTGATCGAGCAGAAATGCCGTGAGCGCATAAAGATTCCGGTGTTCCACGACGACCAGCACGGCACCGCCATCGTCACCGCGGCGGCGTTCCTGAACGGGCTTCGCGTCGTCGGCAAGAAGCTTTCCGAGATCAAGCTGGTCTCGACCGGCGGCGGTGCCGCAGGCATCGCGTGCCTCAACCTGTTGATGACCATGGGTGTGAAGCGCGAGAACATCTGGCTGGTCGACCATCGCGGCCTGATCTACGAGGGCCGCACCGAGGAGATGAACCCGCACAAGGCGGCGTTCGCACAAAACACCAACGCGCGCACGCTCGGCGAGGTGATCGAGGACGCCGACGCCTTCCTCGGCCTTTCCGCCGGCGGCATCCTGAGCGGCGAGATGGTCGCCAAGATGGCGGCTAAGCCGCTGATCCTGGCCCTCGCCAACCCGGTTCCGGAGATCACCCCGGACGAGGCGCGCGCCGCGCATCCGGACGCCGTCATCGCCACCGGGCGGTCGGACTATCCGAACCAGGTCAACAACGTGCTCTGCTTCCCGTTCATCTTCAGGGGCGCGCTCGACGTCGGCGCCACCACCATCAACGAGGAGATGAAGCTGGCGGCGGTGAAGGCCATCGCCGATCTCGCCATGGCCGAAAGCTCGGAAGTGGTGGCCAATGCCTACAAGGGCGAGGATCTCAAGTTCGGGGCCGACTACCTGATCCCGAAGCCTTTCGATCTGCGCCTCATCGTCGAGGTATCGAGTGCCGTCGCCAAGGCGGCGATGGCAAGCGGTGTCGCCGCCAAGCCGATCGAAGATTTCGGCGCCTACCGCGAGAAATTGGGCCGCTTTGTTTTCCGCTCGGGCATGCTGATGAAGCCGGTATTCGAACGAGCCCGGTACGCGCCGCGCCGGGTTGTCTATGCCGAGGGCGAAGACGAGCGTGTGCTACGTGCGGTTCAGGTGGTGGTCGACGAGGGCATCGCCGAGCCGATCCTGATCGGCCGGCCGGACGTTGTGCAGAAACGGGTCGAAAAGCTCGGTCTCCGTCTGCAGGAGGGACGCGATTTCCAGCTCACCAATCCGGAAAGCGATCCGCGTTACGACGATTACTGGCGCGGCTACCACAACCTGATGGAACGCCACGGCGTATCTCCCGACATGGCGCGCACCGTGATCCGCACCAACTCCACTGTGATCGCCGCCATGATGCTGCACCGAGGCGAGGCCGATGCCATGCTGTGCGGCACCTTCAGCAATTACTCCTGGCACCTGAAGCACGTGCTCGACGTCATCGGCAAGGCGCCGGGGGTCAGCGACGTCTCGGCACTCAACGGACTGATCGTCAACAAAGGCACCTACTTCATCTGCGACACCCAGGTCACTTTCGACCCGTCCGCCGAGGAGATCGTGGAAATGACGCTGCTCGGCGCCGACGCGATCCGGCGTTTCGGCACCGAGCCGAAGGTTGCGCTGATCTCGCACGCCAACTTCGGCAACGCAGATACGCCGACGGCGCTGAAGATGCGCCGCGCGGTGGAAATATTGCGCCATCGCGCACCGGATTTGGAAGTCGATGGGGAAATGCATCCCGACGCGGCGCTCGATCCGAATTACCGCAGTTTCATCTTCCCGAATTCGCGGCTCACCGGTTCGGCCAACTTCCTGGTGTTCCCGAGCCTGGACGCCGCCAACGGCGCCTACAATCTGCTGAAGTCCGCCGGCGACGGGCTTGGCGTCGGCCCGTTGTTGTTGGGTGCGGCAAAGCCGGTGCATATCCTGACGCCCTCGGTTTCGGCGCGCGGGTTGGTCAACATGAGCGCCATCGCCGTGGTCGACGCGCAATCGCGGGACGAACAGGGCAGCTTCTTCTAGGCAGTTTGTTCCCGCCCGCCCCTAGGCGTTCAGTAGGTCGTCCAGGTCGAGCAACGGCGCATCGGCCAGCGAAAGATCGTCGCCGAGTGCTTCCAGGCGGCGAAAACCGTCACCGTCTTCAGCGAAAAACCCGGCTGAAATCATGTGGTCCCAGTCTTCCCGTCCGGCCGCTTCGACAGCCAGTTCTTTGATTCGATCGCGCACAAACATCGATTTTCTCCTCTACGAACCTGTGCAACGAATGTCGTTCAAGGCAATAGAAGCAATGGGCGTGCCAAAATTGGCCGCACTGCGCGACCGATCGAAGAAAACCCAGTTGCCGTCGACACATCTGGGAAGGGCCAAAATCTGGTACTTTGACGAGAAAAATTAACCAAAGGGGCTGAAGTAGCTAAGAGCCTATAGGGGTTCTACAATGGCTACGATGTA
>JAYOXJ010000387.1:0-2990 GCA_038152725.1 Rhodospirillaceae bacterium | reverse complement strand
GCATCAGGCCGGGCACGATCCAAGGCGCGATGGCGCGGCCATAAAAAACGGTCAGCGGTACCAGCGCGGCGACCGCGAGCAGCGCCGTCGCCGAAACCCAGGCCGGATAAGCCTCGCCGGCCGCCGCCTGCCAATCCGTTGCCTGCAAGTCGCCGGCCAGTTCCTCGGCGCCCTCGCCGTCGGGCGCTGGCTCATCGGCCGGCGCGCCCGCCGGCGGCGGCGGCGCCTTCCAGCGCTTGGCCAGGAACTTGGCCATGACGATGGCCACCGTGGTCGAGCAGATGGTGGCGAACAGCGTCGTCGGCACGATGCCGGCGGCATCGTGCGAGCCGGCGGCGGCGCGGAGCGCGATCACGCCGGTCGGCAGCAGCGTCACCGAAGAGGTGTTGATGGCGAGAAACAGCGCCATGGCGTCACTAGCGGTTGCCTTGTCGCGGTTGAGGGTCTGCAATTGCTGCATGGCGCGGATGCCGAACGGCGTCGCCGCGTTGCCCAGCCCCAGCACGTTGGCGGCCATGTTGAGGATCATCGCACCCATGGCCGGATGCTCGGCCGGCACGTCGGGAAAGAGTCGCACCAAAAGCGGCCGCAGCGTCTTGGCGATGATGACCAGGAGCCCGCCCCGCTCCGCCACCTTCATCAGCCCCAAAAACAGCGCCATGACGCCGACCAGTCCGATCGCCAGCGTCACCGAGCCGGACGCCGCGTCGATCATGCCCTTGCCCATGGCCGCCATGGGTGCGGCGTCCTCCGCACCCTTCCAGGTGACCTGGCGGATCGCGGCGACGGCGAAGGCAGCCGATACGATGGCCATGAAGACAGCGTTCATGTTCCCGCTCCCGCTTTTTCAGACATTGCGTTCGTGCCCCTGCCAGTAGGGATCGCGCAGCCGGCGCTTGATGATCTTACCGTCGTCGCCGCGCGGCAGCGTGTCTCGGAACTCGATCACGCGCGGCACCTTGAAGCCGGCGATATGACGGCGCAGGTGGTCGATGATGGCATCGGCGGATAGCGCGGCGCCGGGCTGCGGCTGCACCACCGCCATCAACTTCTCGCCGAACTCCGCGTCGGGGATGCCGAACACGGCGCCGTCGGCGACGCCCGCCATGTGCAGCAGTTCCGCCTCGATCTCGGCCGGATAGATGTTGGCGCCGCCGGAAACCACCATGTCCTTGGCTCGGTCGCAAATGAAGACGAAGCCGTCGGCATCGAAGTAGCCGACATCGCCGATGGTGATCAGGCCGTCACGTTCGATCTCGCGGCGCGCCGCTTCGCGCTTGTTGTAGGTGAAGTCGGGAAAATGCAGCAGCCGGCCGTAGAGCTGGCCCGGCGTGCCGTCCGGCACCTCGTTGCCGTTGGCGTCGAGCGCCTTCAGGATGACGCCGTCGGGCGGACGGCCGACGGTGCCGGGCTTCGATAGCCATTCCTCGGAATTGCAGAGCGTCCAGTAGCCGCCCTCTGTGCCGCCGTAGAACTCGTGCACGATGGGGCCGAACCAGTCGATCACCCGGCGCTTGACCTCGCTGGGACAGGGCGCGGCGGCATGCATGACGTAGCCGAGCGACGACAAGTCGGCAGCGGCGCGGGTCTCGTCCGGGAGCTTCAAAAGGCGCACGAACATGGTCGGCACCATGAAAGTCGTCGTGATGCGCTCTGACGCGACGAGATCGATGAACGCCTTGGGGTCGAAGCGCGGCATCAGCACCACCGCGTCGGCGACGCGCGCGGCGCGCAGTCCGAACGAATTCGGCGCGGCGTGATAGAGCGGCCCCGCCACCAGCGCGCGGATGCCGGGCCGCACGCCATAGACCATGTCGCGCATGGCCGCCATGGCAATGGCCTGTTCCGGCGTCTGCATGTCGCGGCGCACGCCTTTCGGCAGGCCGGTGGTGCCGGACGTGTACATCATCGTCTCGGCTTTCTGCGGATAGGGCTTGGCGAGCGGCTCGAAGCCGGCGAGCCACCGCTCCCAAAGCACCACATTCGGCTGCGGTTCCGCCTCGCCGGCATCCAGGCCGTAGGCATCGACGATTTCACGCGGCGTCGGCTGCACCAGTATCGTCACGCCTTCGGGCACGCGCTCCTGCACATGCGCCAGCAGGTCGGCGTGCGCCACCAGCACCTTGGCCTCGCTGTCCTCCAGAATGTAGCCGACTTCGGCCGGCACCAGATGCCAGTTGATCGGCACCGCGTAGATGCCGGCGGCCTGGGCGGCGAAGCTCGCTTCGAAAAAGACGAAATCGTTGCGCAGCAGCAGTGCGACGGCGTCGCCGGGCTTGACGCCGAGCGCGCGCAGGCCGGCCGCCGCGCGCATGGCGTTACGTTCGAGCGTTTCGTGGTCACGGTGGCGCGCGCCGCTGATCAATCCCCGACGGAGCGTCATGACCCCTCCCCCCACATGCCTCCTTATTAGCACCAGCGGGGGTGCGGCGAAACAATGCTGGCGGGATCGGCGGAAGTCAGCCGGGCAGTTCGATGACCGGCGCCACCAAACCGGCGATCACCTGGCCCCAGGCGATGTGCGATTCGTTGAAATGCCCCGCTGCGCCCGACATGTTGACGGTGCCGGCGACGCGGCCGCGCACGACCGCCGGCACGTTCAGGATGGCATCGCAGCCGAGGCTGTGCAGCAGCTCGAAGTCGTTGAAGTTCTCGCGGATGTCGTCGGCGCTGCGTCCGATGAACGGACGTCCCTGGATCAGCACCTGGCAGGTCCAGGGCGTGTCGCCTTTCTCCTTAACGCCGCCCGGCGGGTAGGTATCGGGATTGGCCGAATAGGCACGCTGCACGCGGAGCGGAAAATCGGTTCCGTCGAGCGCCAGCACGGTGAACAGCCTATCGCCGATCAGTTCCTGGGCGGCGGCCGCCGCGGGGGCGTGGGGGGTGTGGTGGTCTGGGTGCGGTGGATTCGCAAGTGCGCGCGAAGAGAGAGAGAGTGTGTGTGTGTGTGTGCGAGTGTGTGTGTGTGTGTGTGTGTGTGTGTGTGTGTG
>JAYOXJ010000386.1:0-3013 GCA_038152725.1 Rhodospirillaceae bacterium | reverse complement strand
CAGCAGAATTATGCAACTCGCGATCAGGATCGGCGTGAACAGGCGGGGATTTGGGTTCATGGGACCCTCTTGGGGCGTGTGCCGGCCCGGGAGCAACCCGCCGTGAATGTCATATCGGCGGACTATGCTATTACCTCGTTCAACCCCGGGCGTGGGTCAATGGCAATTCTTGTTGCCGTGACAATTCTCGCGACACAATACCTGTGCGGCGCTTTCACCAGTGGATGGGGAATAGGAATTTATTGACTTTTTAGAATTTTGATGCTATATTGGATCGTTGCGTTTGGCGGTTAGGGGAAACGACGGCGTAACCGCGCGCCAAATTGGCTTCGTGATCGGTCATGCCGGACGTCGGATCATTGAAAACATTGAATAAAATTGGGTTCGGTTTCCACTATTTTTTTATGCTGTTTTGTTCGGGTGGCCGGAAATTTGAATAACGTTTACGTAAACGTCAACTTGTGCTATTGTCGCGCTCGCCGAGCGTGGGAAATCCCGGCGCTTAGCGTTATACTCGACGGCAATTCCGGCGGCGCGGCCTCAACGGCCCGGCCGGACACGATGGGGAGGATGCCATGCCCGATGACGGTGCGGCGGTAAAACCGGAAAAGCCAGGCGCCTACAAGGCCAAGAACCAGCTTCGCTTCGTCACCGCGGCGAGCCTGTTCGACGGCCACGACGCCTCCATCAACATCATGCGCCGCATCCTGCAGTCGGCCGGCGCCGAGGTCATCCATCTCGGCCACAACCGCGCCGTCGACGAGGTCGTCACCGCCGCCATCCAGGAAGACGCGCACGGCATCGCTGTCTCTTCCTATCAGGGCGGCCACGTCGAATACTTCAAGTACATGGTCGATCTGCTGCGCGAGCGCGGCCGCGGCGACATCAAGGTGTTCGGCGGCGGCGGCGGCGTCATCGTCACGCCCGAGATCGTCGAGCTTCAGGACTACGGCGTCGAACGCATCTATTCGCCCAACGACGGCCAGCAGCTCGGGCTGCCCGGCATGATCGCCGACATGCTCAAGCGCGCCGACCGCGACTTGGGTGCCAATCTCCCGGAAAGCCTTCAAGCCCTTGGCCCCGGCGAGAACGCCGTGTTGGCGCGGGTCATCACCGGCCTGGAACTCGGCCGCTACGGCGAAGACGCCTTGTTCGAACTGCGCGAACGCGCCCAGGCACGCGGCAAGGTGCCCGTGCTCGGCATCACCGGCACCGGCGGTGCCGGCAAATCTTCGCTGACCGACGAGTTGATCCGGCGTTTCCGGCTCTATTCGGGCGAACCCCGGATCGCCGTCATCGCCATCGACCCGACGCGGCGCAAGACCAATGGCGCGCTCTTGGGTGACCGCATCCGCATGAACGCCATCAACGCGCCGAACGTCTATATGCGCTCTTTGGCGACGCGCGACGCCACCACCGAGGTGGTGGCGGCCACTGCCGACATCATCGCGGCGTGCAAGGCCGCCGGCTTCGATCTGATCATCGTCGAGACGCCGGGCATCGGCCAGGGCGACGCCGCCATCGTCGAGTTGGTCGACCTCTCGCTCTACGTCATGACGCCGGAATTCGGCGCCCAGAGCCAGCTCGAGAAGATCGACATGCTCGATTTCGCCGATGCGGTCGCGATCAACAAGCTCGACCGCAAGGGCGCCATGGATGCGCTTCGCGACGTGCGCAAGCAGGTCCAGCGCAACCGCGAGGCGTTCGGTAAATCTCCCGAAGAGATGCCGGTGTTCGGCTGCATGGCGGCCAAGTTCGCCGACGTCGGCGTCACCGCGCTCTACCAGGAACTGGTGCGCCAGATGCAGGAGAAGGGCCTGGGCGGTTTCGAGAGCGAACTTTCGCCCGTCGGCGTCAGGCAGTCGGAGCCCGGCCAGGCCATCGTGCCGCCGGACCGCGTGCGCTATCTCGCCGAGATCGCCGACGAAGTGCGCGGCTACCACGCCACCATCGCCGAGCAATCCCGGATCGCGCGCGAGCGCCAGCAGCTGATGGAATCGAAGCGCATGCTCGCCGCCGGCGGTAAATCCGGCGCCGATCTCGACGCGCTGATCGCCGAGCGCGAAGAGGTACTCGATCCGCGCGCGCGCAAGCTCCTGGAAATCTGGCCCAAGGTGGTCGAGAGCTATTCCGGCGACGAATACGTGGTCAAGATCAGGGACCGCGAAATCAGGACGGCGCTTAAGCGCGAGACGCTCTCGGGCAACCAGATTCCGCGTGTCGCACTGCCGCGCTACCAGGACCACGGCGAGCTCCTGAAATGGCTTTTGAAGGAGAACCTGCCGGGATCGTTCCCCTATACCGCCGGCGTTTTCGCCTTCAAGCGCGACGGCGAGGACCCGACCCGCATGTTCGCCGGCGAGGGCGATGCGTTCCGCACCAATTCCCGCTTCAAGATGCTGTCCGAGCATACCGAGGCGAAGCGGCTTTCGACCGCCTTCGACAGCGTCACGCTCTACGGTTTCGACCCTGATTTGCGCCCCGACATCTACGGCAAGGTCGGCAACTCGGGCGTTTCCATCGCCACGCTGGAAGACATGAAAGTGCTCTATTCGGGCTTCGATCTCTGTAACCCGTCGACCTCGGTGTCGATGACCATCAACGGCCCGGCGCCGATGGCCATGGCGATGTTCCTCAACACCGCCATCGACCAGCAGATCGACAAGTTCCGCCAGGACAACGGCCGCGATGCCACCGATGAGGAAGCCGAGAAGATCGCCGAGTGGGTGCACGAGAACGTGCGCGGCACCGTGCAGGCCGACATCCTGAAAGAGGACCAGGGCCAGAACACCTGCATCTTCTCGACCGAGTTCGCGCTCAAGATGATGGCCGATATCCAGGAGTACTTCGTCCACCACCGGGTGCGGAACTTCTATTCCGTCTCGATCTCCGGCTATCACATCGCCGAAGCCGGCGCGAACCCGATCTCGCAGCTGGCGTTCACGCTTTCCAACGGCTTCACCTACGTCGAAGCCTACCTCGCGCGCGGCATGCACATCGACGACTTCGCGCC
>JAYOXJ010000385.1:2212-3014 GCA_038152725.1 Rhodospirillaceae bacterium | reverse complement strand
CCTGCCGCCAGACGATCATGGCTTCATAGATCCCGGTACTCAGGCTGTTATATGCGTCAGCAAGGTTAGTCTGCACACCGGCAGCACCGATCGCCGTTACCCATGGCAGGTTTGGACCGGCCGCGCCGACCTTCATGCCCTTCACCTGCGCAATGTCGGTCACCTTCTTCGCCGACCACAGCATGTAGTTATCGACCGCACCCGTCGCGGCGAGTGGCACCTGGTTGAGATCCTCCCGCCACGTCTCATTGTACTGCGGAAACGTGTCGATCATTTTCTGGGTCGTCGCACTGATCAGCCCGAGATCGGAACTGGTGAACGGCGTCTTGAACGACACGTCGTAGAGCGGCACCTTGTCAGCATGGAATGCGGTCACGATTACGCCCAGGTCACCGAGGCCGTTCTCGACCCCTTCAAGTTCGCCACGCGGCTTCACCACCTGCCCCGCGATCGCCTTGTTCCACTCGATCTTGTACTTGCCGGTTTTCGCCAGGATCGCATCCACGGCCGGCATATACTCATCCACCATCGCGCCCGCCCATGTCGCGGCCGCTGGATAGCCTGAGATGGCTGTGAGGTTGATGGTTTCCTGTGAGCTGGCGGGCGTGGCCGCAAGGGCTGTCACAGCAGCCGCTGCCGCGATGGCGAGATTCCTAGTTCTGGGCATTCTTTCCTCCCTGATTTGCTGCTTAGGATGAGCTCAGGTAACCCTTATCGATACCCCCGACAGGGTCCAATAAAGTTAGCGAACGCTTGAACGCGTTTTCGTGATCAGACGGTTTCCCGGTATCCAAAGCCGAAA
>JAYOXJ010000385.1:0-2202 GCA_038152725.1 Rhodospirillaceae bacterium | reverse complement strand
CTTCCAACTCACCGCGTGGCTTGACCACCTGGCCGGCGATCGCCTTGTTCCAGGCGAGCTTGTTCTTGCCGGTTTTAGCGAGGATCGCGTCCACGGCCGGCATGTATTCGTCCACCATCGCACCAGCCCAGGTTGCGGCGGCCGGATAGCCGGAAATGGCTGTGAGGTTGATGGCTTCCTGGGCACCGGCAGGTGCGGCGGCCAGTGCGGTCAGAGCCGCTGCAGTTGCAACGGCAAGTTTCCCATTGTGGGGCATTATTCCCTCCCAATTTTTTATCTGAATGAGCCCATGAAAACTCTATCCATTCGCTGGGGGGGGCTAATCAAGTCCGTGAACGCTTGAACGCGTTTTCGTGATCGGACGGAAACCCGACACCCCAAAGCCAAACAAAATGGAAATCCGGGGCGCGGCAGCAATACGCCGCACCCCGAATTCGTTTCAGGTGCCGCCGGTTACTCGCGGTCCCAGTGTCGCTCGATCGGCTGGTTGGCAGCGCGCATCGCATCCATGTAGGTGCTGAGGACCTTCTTGCCGGGAATTCCTTCCTTCTCGAGGTCCGCGGCCCATTCCTTGGCAGCATTGTTCAGCGCCATGGCCCACTTCGTCCGGTCGGCCGGCGACAGCACGGTCACTTCGGAGCCGAACTCGGCCTTGCACTTCTCGATGCCCTTGGACGCACCGTTCACGACCAGGTCGGTCGCATACTGCTGGTGCTTAGCCGAACTGGCCTGCAGCACGTTCTTCACCTCTTCGGGCAGGCTGTCCCAGACATCGCGGTTAACCGAGATGTTGTGCGACTGCACCGCACCGAGGTTGCCGTCCAGGAAGAACGGAGCCGGCTCGCAGAGCTTGAAGTTACCGGCCGCTTCCGCCCAGAAGATGCCGCCTTCATAAATGCCGGTGTTCAGGCTGTTGTAGGCATCCGCGAGGTTCGTCTGCACGCCGGCCGCGCCGAGGGCCGTGACCCAGGGCAGGTTCGCACCGGCAGCACCGAGCTTCTTGCCCTTGAAGTCGTCCAGACCCGACAACTTCTTCGCCGACAACACCATGTAGTCGTCGACCGCGCCGGTGTTGACTAGGTTGACCTGGTTGAACTTGGCCCAGCCTTCGCCGAACGCCGGGATCTCGTCTTCCAGCGCATCGATGGTTTTGACCACAAGACCGAGGTCAGACGACACGAACGGTGTGACGAAGCTCAGCTTGTAGAGCGGGATCTTGTCCGGGTGGAACGCCGTCACGACAGTGCCAAGATCGCCGAGGCCGGTCTCGATACCCTCAAGTTCGCCACGCGGCTTGACGATCTGGCCGCTGAAGCCCTGGTTCCAGTTGATCTTGTAGTTTCCGGTCTTGGCCAGTTCCGCGTCGACCGTCGGGATGTAGGCTTCAACAAAAGCCTTCACCCAGGACGCCACAGGCGGATAACCGGAAATCGCCGTCAGGTTGATGGTTTCCGCAGCGGCCGCAGGCGCCGTTGCTGCAACCGTCGCACCGACCGCCGCCGCTATGGCGAGCGCAACTTTCTTCGATACTTTCCTTGAAGCCATTTTGTTTCCTCCGCTTCCCTATGCCGAATGCGTCTTTTCACATATGTGAAGCTCTTTTTTTATTTCGACAAACTCATGGTGACACAACAGCCGGACCCGTCAAGCAAACTGATGAACAACATTGTCATTCGTGACGGTCACCAATGCCGCAATTCGGTTTGACTTCTGCGGCGCGCGTTTGCGCAAATGGCACCGACAAGGAACGCCACGAAGAAAAAATGAAACGCCTTACAGAGAACGACCGGCTGCGTATCGGCATCGATATCGGCGGCACTTTCACCGACTGCGTGATCCTTTCGCAATCGGGCGAACGCCTCACCACAAAGTCCCTCACCACGCCGGACGATCCCGGCCAGGGTGTGACCGACTGCCTGGAAACGGCTGCTGACCAATTAGGTGTGGAGTTACGTGAACTCCTCTCGCACACCATGACATTCGTGCACGGGACGACGGTCGGCACGAACGCGCTGGTCCAGCGGCGTGGCGCACGAACCGGGCTGCTGATGACACGGGGTCACGAGCAGACCATCACGATCGGTCGCGTGAAGCAGAAGATCACGGGCCTGTCTGAGCGGCAGAAAACACACATCACACATCTGTCAAAGGCGGACCCGCCGATCGTCGCACCCGAGGACATCCGGCCTGTCACCGAGCGTA
>JAYOXJ010000384.1:0-3035 GCA_038152725.1 Rhodospirillaceae bacterium | reverse complement strand
ACATCGTAGCCATTGTAGAACCCCTATAGGCTCTTAGCTACTTCAGCCCCTAAAAGTATTCAAATCTGCTGGTCACGAGCGCGACGCGCGTTTGATGGCCATCGCCAAGATGGACGCCTACCGCGATTACCTTCGGCGCTATGCGGTTAAGCATCCGGGGGACCGCCGTTGGCTGAGTCGGTCATGGCTATGGTTCATTGGTTGGTTGATCGGATACAGCTACCAACCTTGGAGGGTTCGGTACCCAATCTTGGCGGCGTTGGTAATTGGCTGTGGCGTATTTTATGGGGCGTATCACTTCGATTACATGGTGCCCGCCAAGGGGCGCATCTATCTCGATGGGTGTTACAACCGAAGTTGTTATTGGTGGACCGTACCACAACGTGCTTGGACCGATACGACAGACAAAGTTCTTCGTGTCCCGGACGAATTCCCGGAATTCAATTCACTTTTCTACGCCATCGATACCTTCTTTCCCATCGTCGATCTGCATCAGGAGGCTTATTGGAGTCCGCGGTCGGACGGTTTTGCCGGCGGGTTCTTCAGGGGATTCCTCTGGCTCTACATTATTTCCGGTTGGGTACTGACGACCATGGCGGTGGTCGGTTTCACCGGTATCATCAAGAAAGATTAACGCGACCGCCCGCCGCCGCTTCCGAAACCCCGCCCCAGAAAAAACATATTGATTCGCCATGTATTTACGGGCATGCATTGAGCCCGCGTCTGAGATTGTGGCACCGGCTCACGATCCGGTTTAAGTAATGTCGTCAAGAGTTCGTTAACCAATGTTTTCTGCCCTGATTAAGGGAATCCAGCAGCTCAGCGACCCGAAGGCGCGCCAGGTGGTGTGGATGGCCATCGGCGCCGCGATTCTCGCCGTCCTGGTGCTTTGGATGGCAGTCGCCCAGTTGCTCGCCCATACCGTGCTGTTCCAGACCTGGTGGCTCGACGATATCGCCAAGTTCCTTGGCGGCGCGCTGACCCTGGTGCTGACCTGGCTGATGTTCCCGAGCGCCATTTCCGCCGTCATGAGCCTGCTTCTGGAGCGCATCGCCGGCGCCGTCGAGGCGCGGCACTATCCCAATCTCGGCGCCGCCGACGAGATGGCGCTGACCGATGCGTTGATCGAGGCGGCGAAATTTCTCGGCATCATGGTGGCGCTCAACATCATGCTGCTGCCGTTCCTGTTCATCCCGCCGTTGTTTCCGTTCGTCTTCTACGGCGTCAACGGCTACCTGATGGGCCGCGAATTCTTCGAACTGGTCGCGACGCGCCGCATGTCGGCGGAGAACGCGCGGGCCCTTCGCAAGAGCCGTCAGGGTAGCGTCATCGCCATCGGTATCATCTTCGCCATGCTGATGACCGTGCCCATCGTCAACCTGTTGACCCCGGTGATCGCCACCGCCACCATGCTGCACCTGTTCGAGAACTGGCGCCATGCCGGCGGTTACGCGCTGACCACGACCTGAGGAAAGGACCTCTCCCATGTTCGGCAAGAAAAAATCGGAAGAAACCGCCCCCGGCGCGGCCGCCAAGCCGGCGGAAGGCGCGCCGCAGCAGTCGACCGAGGCCGACGACAAGGACCCGGGCGCGGCGCCGCCGTTGAAGCCGTTCTCGCGCAAGGGCTCGCACGCACCGGCGAAGCCGGCGGCGGCGACCTCGTTCCAGCCCGAGATTCCGCGCCGCATCCCCGACATCCCGTCGCCGTCGTCCAGGCGTCTCGACCGCCCGATGGGCGACCAGGGCGACTCGCGCCGGCTCGTCGTCGGCCGCGAGATCTCGCTCAAGGGTGAGATCACCTCCTGCGACAAGCTCGTCGTCGAGGGCGTCGTCGAAGTGGCGCTTTCCGGCGCGCGCGCCATCGAGGTGTCGCCGTCCGGCCACTTCACCGGCAACGCCGACGTCGCCGAGGCCGACATCTCGGGCCGTTTCGAGGGCGAACTGATCGCCCGCGAGCGCCTGATCGTGCGCGCCGGCGGTCACGTCAAGGGCACCGTGCGCTACGGCCGCATCGTCATCGAATCGGGTGGCGAAGTGACCGGCGACATGCAGACGCTCGACAACGGCGGCAACTGACGGCGGCCGAAAAACCATGAAATTCCGAGGGGTTGGCGGATTTCTGCTGGCGTTTTCGCTGGCTTTGAGCGGCTGCGGCGGTGACAGCCCGCCGGTGACCGCGGGTGCCAACCCGACCGGCGCCATGTCCGACGACCAGCTCGCCAGTTCAAGCACCTCGATCCCGGCGCTCGAGGCCGAACGCTGGCCCTCGGTAGCGCCGGCGCAGAAATCGGCCCGCAGACCGGCCGAGCCGCCGGTGCCGGCACTCGCGTCGCTGGCCGGCGTCGAGGACGTCCGCGTGCTGGCGCTGCTCGGCAATCCGCATTTCAAGCGCACCGACGCGCCGGCCGAGCTCTGGCAGTACCGCATGGGCGGCTGCGTGCTCGATCTCTTTCTCTATCCGAAGTCGGGCGGCGGCATGACCGTCGATCACGTCACCACGCGAAAGCTGGAAGACAAGGCCGTATCGACGGGCGCCGACGGCCAGGCCTGTTTCGCCGCCATCGTCCGCGCCGCCAGGACCGCCTCGCCGAGCTGACGCCCCCTACTCCGCTTTCAGGCTGTCGTCTTGCCCTTGAAGCGGCAGAGGTCGGCGACCGGGCAGACCGGGCAGTCGGGCTTCCGCGCCTTGCAGATGTAGCGCCCCAACAGGATCAGCCAGTGGTGCGCGTGGCGCATGAACTCGGCCGGCGTCGCCTTCAGCAGTTTCTTCTCGACCGCCAGCGGCGTCTTCCCCGGCGCCAGCCCGGTACGGTTGCCGACGCGGAAGATGTGGGTGTCGACGGCGATGGTCGGCGCGCCGAAGGCGATGTTGCGGACCACGTTGGCGGTCTTGCGGCCGACGCCGGGCAACGCCTCGAGCGCCGCCTGGTCGTCCGGGACCTCGCCGCCGTGGCGCTCGACCAATAGGTGGCTGAGCGCGATGACGTTCTTGGCCTTGGTGTTGAAGAGCCCGATGGTCTTGATGTGGTCCTTCA
>JAYOXJ010000383.1:1850-3037 GCA_038152725.1 Rhodospirillaceae bacterium | reverse complement strand
GGGCCCAACAGCCGCACGCCGGCCGCGCGCGCCGCCGCCAGCAGGTCGTCCTGCATCTTGCGGCCTTCGGCGCCCATTTCGGCGAAGCCCGACGAGAACACCACCGCCGCCTTGGCCCCCTTGGCGGCGCTGTCGTGCAGCGCCTGGGCGACGGCCGGCGCCGGGATCGCCATGATCACCAGATCGGCGGTGCCGGGAATGTCGGAGACCGAGGGATACGCGGGCTTGCCCTGGACGATGTCGCGCTTCGGGTTGATCGGGTAAACCGGCCCCTGGAAACCGGCCTCGTTCATGTAGCGCATGACGCGCGCGCCGACACGGCGAATGTCGTCGGTTGCGCCGAGGATGGCGACCGAAGACGGATTGAGCAGACCCTCGAGCGTGACGCGCGGCATTCATCCCCTCCCCAAATCGGTTGACGCGATTATGGGTGGGGGGCGACAAAAGGCAATACGCGACAGCCGTCTTTTCAGCAGACGAAACATGGCGTAAGACTTGGGCCCCCGCCGCCGACCGTGGCGGGACCTTGAAGTGCAGTCAAAGACGCAGGGGACATGACCGACTCCACCGACACGAGCGAGCCGAGGCCGACCAATTTCATCTACGACGTCATCCAGGCCGACCTGGATGCCGGACGGACCGAGACCGTCGTCACCCGCTTCCCGCCCGAGCCCAACGGCTATCTTCACATCGGCCACGCTAAGTCGATCTGCCTCAACTTCGGCCTCGCCGCCGAGTTCGGCGGCCGCTGCCATCTGCGCTTCGACGACACCAACCCGGCCAAGGAAGAGCAGGAATACATCGACGCCATCATGGCCGACGTGCGCTGGCTCGGCTTCGACTGGGGCGAGCACCTCTACCACGCCTCCGACTACTTCGAGCAGCTCTACCTCTGGGCCGAACACCTGATCGAGAACGGCCTGGCCTACGTCGACGACTCCAGCGCCGATGACATCCGCGCCATGCGCGGCACCTTGACCGAACCTGGCCAGGAAAGCCCCTACCGGGCGCGGACCAAGGACGAGAACCTCGATCTCTTCCGCCGCATGCGCGCCGGCGAGTTCAAGGAAGGTACGCGCGTGCTGCGCGCCAAGATCGACATGGCGAGCGGCAACATCAATCTGCGCGACCCGGTGCTCTACCGCATCGTCCATGCCAGCCACCCGCGCACCGGCGATAGCTGGCAT
>JAYOXJ010000383.1:0-1840 GCA_038152725.1 Rhodospirillaceae bacterium | reverse complement strand
ACCTACGACTACGCGCACGGCCAGTCCGACGCCATCGAGGGCGTCACCCACTCGATCTGCACGCTCGAGTTCGAGGACCACCGGCCGCTCTACGACTGGCTGGTCGAGAACCTGCCGACACCGTCGCGCCCGCGCCAGTACGAGTTCTCGCGCCTGAATTTGACCCACACCGTGCTCTCCAAGCGCCGCCTGATCCAGTTCGTGCGTGAAGGCCACGTCAACGGCTGGGACGACCCGCGCATGCCGACCATCTCGGGGCTGCGCCGGCGCGGCATCCCCGCCGCCGCCATCCGCGACTTCGCCAAGCGCATCGGCGTCACCAAGTCGGACGCCCTGATCGAGGTGGCGCTGCTGGAACACTGTGTCCGCGAACACCTCAACACCCACGCCGAGCGCCGCATGGCGGTGATCAAGCCCCTCAAGGTCGTCATCGAGAACTACCCCGAAGGCGAGACCGAGATGTTAGAGGCCGTCAACAACCCGGAAGACGCCGGCGCGGGCCACCGCCAGGTGCCGTTCTCGCGCGAGCTCTACATCGAGCAGGACGACTTCATGGAAGACCCGCCGAAGAAGTTCTTCCGCCTCGCACCCGGCCGCGAGGTCCGGCTGCGCTCGGCCTATTTCATCACCTGCCGCGAAGCGATCAAGGACGCGGCCGGCAACGTCGTCGAGCTCCGCTGCACCTACGACCCGGAAACCCGCGGCGGCAACGCGCCCGACGGCCGCAAGGTCAAGGCGACGCTGCACTGGGTCGCCGCGGCCACCGCCGTCGACGCCGAGGTCCGGCTCTACGACCATCTCTTCACCCGCCCCGACCCGGGTGCCGAGAACGACGTCATCGACGACATCAACCCCGACTCGCTCGAAGTGCTCGCGGGCTGCAAGCTGGAGCCATCGCTCGCCCAATTCGAGCCCGGCAACACCGTGCAGTTCGAGCGCATCGGCTACTTCACCGCCGATCCCGACGGCACGCCGGCGAAGCCCGTCTTCAACCGCGCGCTCGGGCTCCGCGACACCTGGGCGAAAGTGCAGAACCAGGGCGGCTGACGCCCCGGAGCGCCCGCGCCGAACATGCTGCCGGTCGAACTCCTCGTCTTCGTCGCCTTCGCCTTCCTCGCCGCCGGCGCGGTCAAGGGACTGACCGGCTTGGGCCTGCCGGCGACTTCGCTCGGCCTGATGCTGCTCGCCATCGACTTGAAGCAGGCCGTCGTCATCATGCTGGTGCCGTTGTTCGTCACCAACATCTGGCAGGGCCTGGTCGGCGGCCACCTGGGCGCCACCCTGAAGCGGCTCTGGGCGCTGTTTGGCGCCGGCATCATCGCCATCTGGTTCGCCGTCGGCGTCATGGTTGCGGCCAAGACGGCGATCCTGACCGTGCTGTTGGGCGTCATCCTGGTCAGCTATTCCGGCTTCAGCCTGGCGACGCCGCAGATCCACCTGCCGGCGCGCTCGGAGCCCTGGCTGTCGCCGCTGGCCGGCGCGCTGACCGGCATGATCGGCGGCTTCACCGGCTCGCTCGCCGTGCCGGCCGTGCTCTACATGCAGGCACTCGGCATGGAGCGCCGGCAACTGATCCAGGCCATGGGCATCTGGTTCACGCTGGCGACCACCGCGTTCTCGATTTCCTTGGGCGGGCGCGGCGCGCTGCCGCCGGAACTGGCCATGGTCTCGGCCGGGGCCGTGCTGCCGGCGCTGGCCGGCATGGAACTCGGCCGCCGGCTCCGCGAACGCCTGCCGGAACTGCTGTTCCGCAAGGTCTTCTTCGGCGTGCTGATGGCGCTCGGCGTCTACATCGCGGCGAGAGGCATTTTCCAGGGCCTGCTGCAGTCCTGATAGATAC
>JAYOXJ010000382.1:0-3040 GCA_038152725.1 Rhodospirillaceae bacterium | reverse complement strand
GCTCAAGACCGTACTCGTCTCCGAGCAGGAGTCGCGCTCGCTGGCCCTGGCCGAACAGCTTGCCGACAGCGGCTTCCCCGAGATTTACGCGCTTGGCGGCGGCCTCGCCGCCTGGCGCGCCGCCGGTTTCGAACTGGACGAATAATTTCATGAACGCGCCGCTGCGCGCCCCCCTGGAAGCTATCGAGACCGAGCCGGCGCCGCCCCAGGAACTCGACCCCTGCACCGTCGCCGATTGGCTGGCGACCGGCGACACCGTGCTCGTCGACGTGCGCGAGACCGTCGAATACGAAGCCGAACACATCCCTGGCGCGCTGCTCTGCCCGCTCTCCACCTTCGAACCCGAGCGTTTTCCGCGCTTCCCCGGAAAGCGGATCGTGATCCACTGCGCCGTCGGCAAGCGTTCCGCCGCCGCCTGCAAGCAGTTGCAGAACGCCGGCTTTCCGCATCCGCTCTACAATCTCGGCGGCGGTATCGGCGCCTGGAAGGCGGCCGGCTGCCCGACCGAGGTGCAGGCCCCCGACCGCAAGCAAATCCCCTATCTCTCGGGCGCCGCGCCGGAAGACGCGAAGCCGCTCGAAGCCGGCGCCCATCCCGGCCTGGTATTGCGTTCCGAGTTCATGGTGCCGTTCGGCCTCAGCGCCAGCCGGCTTGCCAAGGAGATCAAGGTGCCGGCCAGCCGCGTCAGCGCGATTCTGCGCGGCGAGCGCGCGGTCAGCGCCGAAACCGCGCTGCGCCTGGCGCGGCATTTCTGCACCACGGACGAATTCTGGCTTCGCCTGCAGGCGGCGCACGATCTCGAACAGGCGCGAAATCGCGTCGGCACCCGGATCGCACGGGAAGTGAAGCCCCGGCGAGTCGGCAAAGTGGTGCGCGCGCCGGTCACCCGCCCCTGCGATTGATCCCGAGTTCCAAAGCCGCTTGAATTATCGGCAGCAGTCCTTACATCCCTATCGTGCCTTTCGGAATGGGGAACGGGACAACATGCAATTGATCGAATGCTCGCCTAGCGAGGTCAGCACCTGGCTCGACGAAGACAGCGTCTTGTTGATCGACGTGCGCGAGGATCAGGAACTCATGCAGGCCCGGATTCCGCAGGCCCTGCACATGCCGTTGTCGCGTTTCGACCCGAACAATCTTCCCGACGCTGGCGGCAAGCGCGTCGCCTTCATGTGTGCGCACGGCGTCCGTTCGCAGCAGGTCGGCCATTATCTGGTGGCAAATGGTCTCTTGGATGAGGCCTACAACGTCACTGGCGGCATCGCCGCCTGGGCCAACGCCGGACTGCCTTACGAATAAACCGCTTTCTCGGTGTCCGCGGCGGACGGGAAATCGAGCGCCGTGCATTCGAAACCGTCGCGCGCGGTGCCGATCGGATGGCGGATCAGGATCGCCACGACGGAAACCGCCTCGCCCTTGGCGTCGACCAACGGAAACGCCAGACGCTCGTAGTCGAACACGCGCTCGCCGGTTACGTTGGCGTCGTGTTCCGCCTGAAGTTCGACATTGGCAAGAATCCAATAGGGCCGGCACTCGGACACTGTGCGTTTGTAGGTGTCGATCAGCTTTTCGGAATGCGGGCCGAGGTTGAGATCGTCCTTGAAGCGTCCGGTCACCTCACGCGCGAACAAGGTGACGGCGGCGGTGCCGTTGAAACGCACCTTCAGTTTTCCGGATGGTTTTTCGACATCGAGGGTCGTTATATTCGGCGCCAGGCGGTAAACGTCCATGAGGTCGAATTGCGCCGCATTGGGCGGCATGCCCCCCCGGCAGGTCCCGGCCATGTATAACCAGAACCTTGACGTCATCGGCACGGATGAAATCTGGAACGGACATGACGTATTTGACCAACCCCTAACGCAAACTCGCGGGGGTTTCTATGCCGGGTTGAAAGCGAAGACTGTGAGATTCATCACACCTGAGCGGCGTTGGTGTGAACTCGGATGAATTTAGGTGAAATCCCGTCGGGGACGCCCATATATGTATTCCGATTTTGGAAAGTGTGAATCTCCCAGGAGGCCCTTTGCCATGACAGGACTGATCCAAGGTTTTTCCGGCGAGGGCGTGGTCACCGTCAACCGCATCGTGCTCAAGCCCGAGTACGATATGGACGATCTCGAGGAACGCGTCGCCATGCTCTGCGAGAACGTGAAGACCTACCATTCCGACAGCGGATTTCTCGGCGGCATGGTCCTGCTCAACAGTGGCCAGGTATCGAACGAAGGCTCGACCTTGGGCCAGGCGGTGGAAAGCCCGCTGAAGGACCGCGAGGCGCTGATCGTCACCTTCTGGCGGAGCTTCGAGGAACACGAGGAATCGCACCGCAGCGAGACCTTCCAGCCGTTGTTCCAACAGGTGCTGGAAGTGTGCGAGAACGGCAACGAGGAAATCGCCTACCGCCAGCTCTGGTCGGGCGCCGCCTATTCGGCCGAAGACGCGCTGAAGGCCCAGGAAGCGAAGGCCCGCTTCGCGACTTGAGGTCTCGAAGACCGCAGCCCGACGCAAACCCTACATCTGCAGCAGCGCTTCATCCCGGATTTGCGCGGCCAGCCGTGCGATGGTCTCTGGATCGTCCATGCCGGCGGCCTTCTTGGCGATCAGCACCTGCGCGGCGGCCTGGATGCAGGCGGCCATCAGCACGCTCGGTTCGTATTCGGGTTTGTCGGTCATTGGCGTCTCTCCCCTAGCCATCGTCTTTCAACGGTGAAAGCTAATCATACGTTCGCTTATCAGTCCTCAGGATCGACGCGGCCGCGGCCGCGCTTGACGCCCTGGCGACGGCGCTTGGCGTCCAGCCGGCGTGTCACCGCGGCCTGGCCCGGACGCGTCGGGCGGCGTTTCTTGGGCGGCGGCACGGCAGCGGCGATCAGCGCCACCAGCCGGCGCACGGCGGCGCGGCGATTGAGTTCCTGGCTCCGCTGCGTCGTCGCGGTGATGACGATGACGGCACCCTTCTTGCCGTCCTTGGCAATGTCGCTGACCACCTGCTTGACCTGGTGGTCGTAGCCGACCATGACGATGAAAACGTCGCAGGTTTGGG
>JAYOXJ010000381.1:0-3046 GCA_038152725.1 Rhodospirillaceae bacterium | reverse complement strand
GTCCCAGTATTTCCAGGCGTCCGAACCCGAACCCAGCGTCTTGCCTTTCCAGTTGCCGCGCAGCATCGGCCCGGCCGGCACGAAAATCGACGGCACGCCGGCGCTGGTGGCGCCCAGCAGCAACCCCGGCGTGGTCTTGTCGCAGCCGCCCATCAGCACCACCCCGTCGATCGGGTGCGAGCGGATCAGTTCCTCCACGTCCATGGCCAGCATGTTGCGATAGAGCATGGTGGTCGGTTTGACGAAGTTCTCGGCCAGGGAAATCGCCGGCAATTCGATCGGCCAGCCGCCGGCCTGCTGGATGCCGCGTTTCACGTCCTCGACGCGATGCTTGAAGTGCTGGTGGCAGGGATTGATGTCGGACCAGGTGTTGACGATGGCGATGACCGGTTTCCCCTGCCAGTCGCTCGGGTCGTAGCCCATCTGCAGGGCGCGTGAGCGATGGCCGAAGCCGCGAAGGTCGTCGTGGCCGAACCAACGGTAGCTGCGCAGTTTTTCGTATGCCTTCTTGCGGGCCATGCTTATACCTCCGGGACCGACGCGCCAGTATTGCGACCGGCGGCGGCGATGGCGTCCCAGGCATCCCTCGGCAACGGCACGCCATCGCGCAGGCGCCGCTCGCGCGAGCGCTGCTCGGGCTCTCCGGGGATCAGGACTTCGCCGCCCGCCGTCACCGGCTTGGCGCTTTTGAAATAGCTGATGTAACGCTTCAATTCGGCCGCGAACCCATCGCCGGCGTCGAACAGCCGAACCGGCATGTAGATCGACAGCATGCCGTTGTAGATGCGCTTGTAGCCGGGACCGGTGGCCCCCGAACCGGTCAGCGCGCCGGCCAGGATCTCGCACATGAAGGAGAGACCCGAGCCCTTGTGCGCCCCCATGGCGACGAGCGCGCCCTCGCCGTTGCGGACGTTCGGCTGCTGCGCCGGATCGCCGGCGCCGTAGAGCAGTGCTGGGTCGGTGCCGAGCTTGCCGTCGGGACCGATCAGACTGCCCTCGGGCAGCGGCTTGCCGCCCTTGGCCGCGACCAGCACCTTGCCCTCGGCGACCAGGGAGGTCGCGAAATCGAGGATCACCGGTGCGGCGCCCGGATTGGGAACGCCGATGGCGACCGGCGCCGTCGACATACGCCGATCGACACCGCCGAAGGGCGCGACCAGGAAGCTGCCGGCGACATTGACGAAATGGATCGAAACCTGGCCGGCGGCGGCGGCGGTCTCGGCGAAGGCACCGATGCGCCCCAGGTGGCCGGCGTGGCGCAATGCCACGATGCTGACGCCGTGGCGTTCGGCTGCCTCGATACCGCGAGCGACGGCAAGTGGCCCGACCGTTTGTCCGAAGCCGAAATTGCCGTCGAGCACCATGAGCGGGCCGTGATCGGCGACGACGCTGAGCTCGCGGTCGGCGATCAGGTTGCCTTCCTTCAGCCAGCCCAGATAGCGCGGCACGCGGATGACGCCGTGGCTGTCGTGGCCGGTGAGATTGGCCTCGACCAGATTCCAGGCGATGCGCCCGCTTTCCGCCGGCGAGCATCCGGCATGCGTGAAGGTTTCGGTCAGGAAACCGGTCAGGACATCGGCCGGGATCGTGACGCCGGTGTTCGGCGACACCGCCGGAGAGACCTTGCCGCTCACAGGACGCTCCTGTTGACGACGAAGGCCGGGTCGAGATTGCCGTCGAGGGCGGCAAGCACGTTGGTGACGCAAAGCTCGCTGACGCGCTGGATAGTCTCGACGTTGAGCGCCGAGTTGTGGGGTGTGAACAGCACGTTGTCGAGCGCCAGCAGCGGGCAATCCGGCGCCGGCGGCTCGTCGCGGGTGACGTCGAGCCCGGCGCCGAGCAGGGTGCCCTCGGTCAACGCACGATGGAGCGCCGTCTCGTCGATGAGCGAGCCGCGCGCGGTGTTGATGACGCTCGCGCCCGGCTTCATGGCCGCGAACTCGGCCGCGCCCAGCAAGGGCGATCCGTCGGCGGTCGCCGGCAGATGTAGGCTGACGAAATCGGCGCGCGGCAGGGCGTCACGGAAATCGGCGACGAACTCGTAACCGGCGGCCCGGGCCGCCTTCCGCGAAGCCTCTCGGCCGCAGGCGATGACGTGCATGCCGAAGGCGGCGCAGCGCTTGGCGGTCTCGCCGCCGATACCGCCAAGGCCGACGATCAGCACCGTCTTGTCGAGCAGTTCATGGCCAAACGTCTTGTAGCGTTCTCCGTAATTGCCGGCGCGGGTGTTTCGATCCATCACCGCGATGCGCCGGCTGACGCCGAGCATCAGCATCAGCGCGTGCTCGGCGACCGAGACCGCCAAGGCGCCGACGACGATGGTCAGCGGAATACCGCGGCGGGTCAGCGCCGCCATGTCGATGTGGTCGTAGCCGACGCCCATGCGGGCGACCGTCTTGAGATCTGGCGCGCCATCGATGGCACTGGCGGAAAGCGGCGTCAGACGCAGGATCAGGGCATCGGCCGCAACCAATCCTTCGACCAATCCGTCGGGGGTCAACTTATCGCGAAAGTCGAGCTCGGCATCCTGGCGCGCGCGCAACATCGCCATGCCGCTGTCGTGCATCGGGCCTTCGACAAGCACACGGAACATGGTCGCCGGGCTCCGCTCAGGTCGCGGTCTGAAGTTTACGCCGCTCGATCAGCTGCGTCGCGATGACGATGACGGCGAGCACTGCGCCGGCAAGGTCGGTGTAAATGCCCGGCTTGATCAGGCAGAACGCCGCCGCGACCATCAAACCCCGCTGCCACATACTGGCATGGGTGATGAGATAGCCGTGCAGGCCGGCGGCGAGCAGGACCACGCCGCAGACGGCCGAGACCGTGGTCAACGCGATGGTCGACCATGCGCCGATCAGCAGCAGCGACGGCCCGAACACGAACATGAACGGAATGATGTAGCCGGTGAGACCGAGCTTCACGGCCGCAAGCCCCGATTCCCAAAGCCCGGCGCCGGAAAGGCCGTTGGCGGCATAGACGGCGAGCGCGACCGGCGGCGTGATCGCCGAGAGAATGGCGAAGTAGAACACGAACATGTGCGCCGCCT
>JAYOXJ010000380.1:2499-3051 GCA_038152725.1 Rhodospirillaceae bacterium | reverse complement strand
CTTCCATACCCATACCAAAGCCTGAGGAGGCAACCACCATGAGTACCATCAACGTCACCGTCAAGAGCATCAAGACCGAAGTCCTTGAGTACCACATCCGTGGCCTCAAGGCCGACCTCGATATCCTGCTTGAGAACGTCCTGAACAGGGACAGTGTGAGCATCACCTACTCAATCGAGGACATTCGCTCCATCAGCCAGCACCTGCTCAAGGGTGCCGAGTTCCTCGCCAACCAATTCGCAATGGAGGACGAATCATGACCGGCAACCAAGGCCACCAACCCATCCGTCGCCCCATCGACGCCACCGCCTCACGGTTCGTGGCGTCGGGGCGTCACTTCGCCAAGCACGGCTCCCAAAAGCCAAAGGAGACAAAATGACCTACTCACCAACCGAGATCAAATCAGCGATGGTCGCCATCGCCCGCACCGGCGAGGTCGCCACCCGTCGGAAGGCCATCGTCTGGCTGGACGATATGTTCCTTGCCGACGCTGAAGCGGAGGCCGAGGCCGAGGCATACCGCGAGGTCGCATCATGCTGATGTTCGATGCGC
>JAYOXJ010000380.1:0-2489 GCA_038152725.1 Rhodospirillaceae bacterium | reverse complement strand
TCGGCATGTCGTGGGTACACGGGGGCGGTTCAGCCTCCGACGTCCCGCTGGCATGGATTCAGTACAAGAACGATCAGGAACGAGCACGCCGAGAGCGTGACAAGTAACCGTGTCAAATTGACACAACCAACCGACCAACCCAAGCCTGAGGAGGCAACAACAATGACAACCCAACTGCTCACGTGGTTCCCTTACCCATCCAGCGACGTATTCCGCTGGCTCTCAGGGGGAGCGACCATCCAACTGCTCACCACTGAAGCGTTCTACAAGGACGCCCACTTCGGTGGCTGGTTCGACGAGAAGCAGGTACTCGTCCGCATCGACGGCAAGCCTGTCCGTCTCCATTGGAGCGACATCAAAGAGGTCGGCATCGCAACGAACGACCCCCACTGGATGGCACGCTGACGGCGTGTCAAATTGACACAAGGAGGAACACAATGACAATTACCCAGCCCCAGATCAACTTCATCCAGAGCCTGTGCGCCGAGCGCACCGAGGCACTCGCCGGTGACTACGCCCACGTCATGGACACCACCGTGACGACCAAGCAGGAGGCCAGCGACCTCATCAGCGCACTCAAGCAAGTGCCACGTGACCCCGTACAGGTCGACCCCGTTGACGCCAACCGCATCGACCTGTTGGAGCAGGCCACTGTCGCCCCCAAGCACTCCGACTTCCGTGACTCGCTCGTCAGCCAGTTCCGAGATCGGGGGCGACTCAGCGACAAGCAGTGGAAGTGGGTCGACCGACTCACCGCCAAGGGTCTCAAGGGCGACGCCCTCGCTGAGTGGGCGAGCGCCTACGGCCACCGCACTGGACAGTGCGTGTTCTGCTTCCGTGACCTGAGCGATGAGCGCTCGGTTCACGTTGGCTACGGCAAGGAATGTGCAAGCAAGCACGGCCTGCCGTGGGGCGTGTCAATTTGACACGCTCATATCCATATCCCTACAATCCCATACCCACCCGAGCCTAAGGAGGCCAACCATGACAACCCTCGCTGACATCCTCGCTGGCAAGACGCCAGCACCAGCACCAGCGCCGACTTTCACTGACGTCGCTCCGGCCACCACGCCGTTCCCCGTCGTCGACCTCGCTCTCCCGCTCTACGACTTCCAGCGGGAGGCGGTTGAGCATGCCCTGCGCCCCAGCAAGGGTGCGCCGTACGCCTACTGCGGGCTTGAGATGGGTCTCGGCAAGACCCCCGTCGGTATCAGCGTCATCGCCTCGCACCACGGTGCCAAGGGCGGTCGTGCGCTGGTCGTAGTGCCACCGTCACTGCGCCTCAACTGGCAACGTGAGTTCGGCACGTTCGCACCGTGGCTCTCAGTCGCCGTGCTGACCGGCACCAAGCCAGACGCCCTGCCCGACGTCGACGTGCTCATCATCGGTGACAGCACCATCGTCCACTGGGCTGACACCCTCAAGGGGCGCATCGACTGCCTCATCGTCGACGAGGCTCACCGTCACAAGAACGGCAAGAGCAAGCGTGCCATCGCCCTCGCTGACATCGCCAGCACGGTTCGTGGTGCGGTTGTGTTGCTCTCAGGCACCCCCATCCCCAACGGTCGCCACATCGAGTGGGCATCGCAGATCGACGTGCTTGGCAAGCAGGCATGGAACGACATCGGTGGCATCGGCACCTTCTGGGGGCGCTTCTGCCCCAAGGTCGACCACTGGGGCGGTCGTGGCAACGCCGAGAGCGACGTGCTCCACTCCCTGCTCGTCGACTCGTGGTTCTTCTACCGCAGGCGTGACGCAGTGATCGACCTCCCCAACAAGGGTCGCTCAGGCGTGGCTATGCAGTGCGAGGGTAAGGCTATGCGTGACTACGTTCGTGCAGAGAACGACCTCATCGCATGGCTCGCTGACGAGGGCTTCGACACTCGGGGTGCCGAGCGTGCTGAGGCTCTCGTTCGCCTCGGCAAACTCCGCTACCTCGGTGGCATGGCTAAGGTCACCGCCATCGTCGACCGCACCAAGGAAGTGCTGGACGACAGCACCGGCGGTGTGTTCATCGTGGCCGAGCACAAGGACGTCATGGACGCCCTGCTCATCAAACTCGCCAAGTACAACCCCGTGACAGTGCGGGGTGGCATGAGCGACAGCGCCAAGCAGGAAGCGGTCGACGCCTTCTGCGACGGTACGAGCCGAGTCCTCGTCGGACAGATCACCTCAGCCGGTGTCGGCCTCACCCTCCACGGTGACGGTCGCAACCACCACGTCATCGTGGCTCAGTTGCCTTGGACGCCTGCCGACCTGCGTCAGGCAGAGGACAGGCTCCACCGCATCGGTCAGACCAACGACGTCATGGTCGAAGTGGCACTCTCCCACATCGACGGTCGCTGGACTATCGACGAGCGTCTCTGGAGCATGCTGGAGACCAAGCACTTCGCCACCGGCGTAGTGCTGGAGGGCGAGGGCGACCACCTGCTGGAGGACATCCAGATGGGAGTCCTTGACTCATACCGATAACCGACATGGGGGCGTGT
>JAYOXJ010000379.1:0-3067 GCA_038152725.1 Rhodospirillaceae bacterium | reverse complement strand
GTCGCGGCGATTGCCTTGGGTGCCTGCTTCATCGAGAAGCACTTCACGCTCAGGCGTTCCGACGGCGGACCGGACTCGGCCTTTTCCTTGGAGCCGGAGGAATTCAAGGAACTGACGAGCGCCTGCCGCACCGCCTGGGAAGCATTGGGCCGGGTCCACTTCGACATCAAGGGCAGCGAGCGCGGCAATACCGTCTTCCGGCGCTCGCTCTATGTCGTCGAGGACGTGCCGGCCGGCGGCGAACTGACGCCTAAGAACGTGCGCTCCATCCGTCCCGGCTATGGCCTGGCGCCCAAGCATCTCTCGGGCGTCATCGGCCGCAAGGCGGCACGCGCCTTGAAGCGCGGCGAGGCGCTCTCCTGGGATATGATCGAGGGTGGCGCATGAGCGGCAACAAGCGCATCGTCGCCACCATCGAGGCGCGGATGACCTCGACCCGGTTGCCCGGCAAGGTACTGCTGGAGGCCGCCGGCAAGCCCATGCTTCAGCACATGATAGAGCGGCTGCAGCGCGTACCGTCTCTCGACGGTGTCGTCGTCGCCACCACGGTCAACGCCACCGACGATCCCATCGTCCAGTTGGCCGAGGGGCTGGGTGTCGGATATTTCCGGGGCAGCGAGGATGACGTGCTGCAGCGCGTGCTCGATGCGGCGCGCGCGCACGACGTCGACGTCATCGTCGAGACCACCGGCGACTGCCCGCTGATCGACCCCGCGTTGGTCGAGGCGTGTGTGCAGGGCTATCTCACGGCCGGCGTCGATTACGTCTCCAACATCCTGGAGCGCACCTATCCCATCGGCATGGATACGCAGGTGTTCGCGACCGACGTTCTGGCCGACGTAGCGGCGCGGACCTCGGACGCCGCCGACCACGAACACGTCAGCCTCTACATCTACCGCCATCCGGAAATCTACACGCTGAAGAACATGCCGGGACCGGCGGAACTGACGCGCCCGAAGCTGGGTCTCACGCTCGATACGCCGGAGGACTACCAGTTGCTTCGCGCCGTGTTCGAGGCGCTTTATCCAAAGAATCCGGCGTTCACGCTCGGCGACGTCCTCAACCTACTCGATACCGATCCGAAGCTCGGCGAGATCAATGCCCACATCCGGCGGAAACATGTCTGAACCCCTGTCCGTGCTGATCGTCGGCTGTGGCGACATCGCCGGCGGTTACGACACACGCGCCCAGGGCGAAGCCGTGCTGACCCACGCCGGCGCCTATGCCCAGGATGCGCGGTTCCGCATTGCCGCATGCGTCGATCCCGATGCCGGCAAACGCGCGAAGTTCATGGCGCGATGGAACGTCGCAGCCGGTTACGACAGCCTGGATGCCTGCCTGAAAGCCGGCGGCCTATTCGACGTCGCCAGCGTCTGCCTGCCGACGCATCTTCACGCCGAGACGCTGGAGCGTCTGCTCGATGCCGGACCGCGGCTGGTCTTCGCCGAGAAACCGGTGACAGGCGAACCGGTTCGGTCCCGTGCCCTGGTCGAGGCGTTCGAGGCCAAGGGCGTGTCGCTCGCGGTCAACTATCTCCGCCGCTGGGATCCGGCCATCCACACGCTCAAGGCCGAATTGGCGGCCGGCAAGTGGGGCCGGGTGCAGGCTATCGGCGGCATCTACGCCAAGGGGCTCTACAACTGCGCCAGCCATTTCTTCGATCTGGTCCATTATCTGGTTGGTCCACTGACCGCGAAGGCCGTACTCGGCCGCGTTGACGACGGGCGGATCGAAGACCCGACGCTCTCGGTTCATCTCGAGACCGAAGCCGGCGCGCCGGTGATGCTGACCGGCGTCGATGGCGCGGCGTTCTTTCCGTTCGAACTCGACATGGTGACCGAAAAGGGGCGCATCACGCTCGAAGATCTGGGCCTTCGTCTGCGCACGCGGACCGTCCAGCAGCACCCGTTGTTTCCGCATCAGCCGACCCTCGACGATGGGGCGTGGGCGGATACCGGCATGGCGCGTGCCATGGCGGCGGCGGTCGGCAACATCTTCGATCATCTGATTTCCAATGCGGCGCTGGCCAGTACCGGACGGACGGCGCTCGCGGCCGAGGAGCTTTGTTCCGCCATCGTGAGGTTGGCGGCGAAAGGAGACAAGAAGTGAGCGAACTTGCGTTGCTGGGCGGCAAGCCCGTGCGTGAAAAGCTGTTTCCCGCCTACAAGGTGGTCGGCACCGAGGAGGCGAGGGAGGTCGCCAAGATCGTCGAGTCGGGGATACTGTCCCGCTACATCGGCGCCCAGCATCCCGACTTCATGGGAGGCCATCAGGTCAAGACGTTCGAGGCTCTCTGGGCCGAGACCTTCCATGCCAAGCACGCTATCGCCATGAACTCGGCGACCAGCGGCCTCTATGCCGCGATCGGCGCGGCAGGCGTCGGTCCGGGCGACGAGGTTATCGTTTCGCCCTATACCATGATGGCGTCGGTGACGGCGGCGGTCGTGTTCAACGCGGTGCCGGTGTTCGCCGATATCGATCCCCGGACCTATTGCATCAGCGCGGACACCATCCGGCCCAGGATCACGCCCCGCACCAGGGCCATCGTCGTCGTCCACATCTTCGGCCAGCCGGCCGACATGGACCCGATCATGGAGCTGGCCCGCGAGCACAACCTCATCGTCATCGAGGACGCCGCCCAGGCGCCTTACGCCACCTACAACGACCGCTCCGTCGGCACGCTCGGCCACATGGGCGTATTCAGCCTCAACTACCACAAGCACATCCACACCGGCGAAGGCGGTGTCGTCACCACCAACGATGCGGCGCTGGCCGAGAAGCTGGCGCTGATCCGTAACCACGCCGAGGCTGTGGTCGGCCGGCGCGGCGTCACCGACATCATCAACATGGTCGGCTTCAACTTCCGCATGGGTGAGATCGAGGCGACCATCGGCCTCTGCCAGCTCAAGAAGGGGCCCGAACTGGTGGCCAGCCGGCTTGAGAACGTCGCCTATCTGGAGCGCAAGCTCGCCGGCGTCACCGGCGTCCAGGTGCCCTACGCGGCGCAGGGCGGGCGCCATGTCTACTACCTGCATGCGCTCCGCTACGATCAGGCCGCGACCAAGGT
>JAYOXJ010000378.1:0-3086 GCA_038152725.1 Rhodospirillaceae bacterium | reverse complement strand
CAACTCCGGACCCGCCGCTTCGCAACTGTTGAACCAGTTCGTCAAGCTGACCGGCGCACCCTGTACGCTCACGCTGATGGGGCTCGGCGCCTACCCGGCGTCCGACAAACAGTACCTCGGCATGGTCGGCATGCATGGCACCTATGAGGCCAACCTCGCCATGCACGGCTGCGACGTCATGGTCTGCATCGGCGCGCGCTTCGACGACCGCGTCACCGGCCGGCTCGATGCCTTCGCGCCGGACGCCTTCAAGATCCACATCGACATCGATCCGTCGTCGATCAACAAGAACGTGCCCGTCGACGTGCCGATCGTCGGCGACGTCGGCCACGTACTCGAGGACATGATCAAGGTGTGGCGCTCGTCGCAGTCCAAGCTCGACGCCAAGGCGCTGAAGGCCTGGTGGTCGCAGATCGAGGAATGGCGGGCGATCGATTGCCTCAAGTTCAACCAGTCCGGCGACATCATCAAGCCGCAGTACGCCATCAAGCGTCTCTACGAGCTGACCAAGAAGGACAAGCGCGACGTCTACATCTCGACCGAGGTCGGCCAGCATCAGATGTGGGCGGCCCAGTACTTCGGCTTCGACAAGCCGAACCACTGGATGACGTCGGGAGGCCTCGGCACCATGGGTTACGGCCTGCCTGCCGCCATGGGCGTGCAGGTGGCCTATCCAGACGCGCTCTGCATCGACATCGCCGGTGAGGCCTCGTTCCTGATGAACGTGCAGGACCTCTCCACCATCAAGCAGTACCGGCTGCCGGTGAAGTCGTTCATCCTCAACAACTTCTACATGGGCATGGTGCGCCAGTGGCAGGAGTTGCTCCATGGCGGTCGCTATTCGGAGAGCTACATGTCGAGCCTGCCGGACTTCATCAAGCTGGCCGAGAGCTTCGGAATGGTCGGGCTGCGCGCCACCAAGGCGAGCGAGGTCGACGACGTGATCAAGGAGATGCTGGCCACCGACAATGCGGTGATCTGCGATATCCACGTCGACCAGGCGGAAAACTGCTTCCCGATGATCCCGTCCGGCGCCGCGCACAACGAAATGCTGCTTGGCCCCAACGACGAGAGCGAGAAGCCGATCTCCGAGGAAGGCATGGTGCTGGTCTGAGTTTTTGGCTCGGCATTGCAATAGACGGTCTGTCATCTATAAGGATGTGCCGCCGGCGGAGCCCCTGGGCCCCGAGGCGGCGCACGAAGGCGGGAGTGCATTGAGTTGAACGCGCAATCGACGACGGAAAATACCCATACCATCGCCGTCCTGGTCGACAACGAGCCGGGCGTGCTGGCGCGCGTCATCGGGCTGTTCTCGGGCCGCGGGTACAACATCGAAAGCCTTACGGTGGCCGAGACGGACGCCGAGAACAACTTGAGCCGTATCACCGTGGTGACCACCGGTACGCCGATGATCATCGAGCAGATCAAGGCGCAGTTGCACCGACTGGTGCCGGTGCACGAGGTCAGGGATTTAACCTTGCTCGGCGACAGCGTCGAACGAGAACTGGCGCTGATCAAGGTCGCCGGCACCGGCGAAAAGCGCGTCGAGTCCCTGCGCATCGCCGACATCTTCCGCGCCCGCGTGGTCGATAGCTCCAACACGTCGTTCGTGTTCGAGATCGTCGGCCGCTCCAGCAAGGTCGACGCCTTCATCGAATTGATGCGGCCGCTTGGGCTGGTCGATGTTTCGCGCACCGGCGTCGTGGCGATCGCCCGCGGCAGCGAGGGGATCTGACACTGTGGAATACGCCGCCACATTCGCCACACTATTTGTGACGCTGATGCTGGTCGCGGCGAGCCCCGGCCCGGCCTTCGTCATGGTTTCACAGCAGGCGCTGTCGCATTCCCGCAAGGCCGGACTGTTCGCCGCCGCCGGCTTGACCGTAGGCTCGCTCGTATGGGTGGCCATGGTGTTGTTCGGCATTGCCGTGATCATGCGAGAGGCGGTGTGGCTTTATACCGGACTTCGCATCGCCGGCGGGCTCTATCTCATCTATTTGGGCGTGCGCATGTGGCGCGGCGCGGGCGCGCCGATCGTAGACGACGCGCCGAAACAGATGCGGCCCGCCAAGCACGCATTCCGCGCCGCGCTCATGGTGCAATTGCTCAATCCGAAGGCGGCGATTTTTTTCGGCTCCATCTTCCTGACCATGCTTCCGGCCGACGGCCCGGCCTGGATCATGCCGGCGGCGCTGGCGATGGTCACGTTGACTGAATTCGGCTGGTTCGCCAGCGTTGCCGTGGTACTGTCATCCGCCCCGGCGCAGCGCGCCTACAGGCGCGCCAAGGCCTGGATCGAACGGACCGCCGGCGCGGCGCTGGCGCTGTTCGGCCTCAAACTCGCGGCTACGGCCCGATAGAAATACCTAAACAAACGACATTATAGGAAACCCGGAGAACTCAAATGCGTGTTTATTACGATCGCGATGCCGATGTGAATCTGATCAAGGGCAAGAAGATCGCCATCGCCGGCTATGGCAGCCAGGGCCATGCCCATGCCCTCAACCTCCGGGACTCCGGCGTCAAGGACGTGGTCGTGGTTCTGCGCCCGGGCTCGGGTTCGGCCAAGAAGGCCGAGGCCGAAGGCTTCAAGGTGAAGGCCGCCGCCGACGCCGCCAAGGACGCCGATATCTTCATGATCCTGACCCCGGACGAAGGCCAGGCCGCGCTTTACCGTGACCATCTGGCCGCCAATCTGAAACAGGGTGCGGCGCTCGCGTTCGCGCACGGCCTCAACGTCCACTTCGGACTGATCGAGCCGCGCGCCGATCTCGACGTGTTCATGATCGCGCCGAAGGGCCCCGGCCACACCGTGCGCTCCGAATACAAGCGCGGCGCCGGCGTCCCGAGCTTGATCGCCGTCGCGCAGGACGCTTCCGGTAACGCCCAGGAGATCGGCATCTCCTATGCCGCGGCCCTCGGTGCGGGTCGCGCCGGTATCGTCGAGACCACCTTCAAGGAAGAGTGCGAAACCGACCTCTTCGGCGAGCAGGCCGTGCTCTGCGGCGGCTTGTCGGCGCTGATCATGGCTGGCTACGAGACCCTGGTCGAAGCCGGCTACGCGCCGGAGATGGCCTATTTCGAGT
>JAYOXJ010000377.1:0-3096 GCA_038152725.1 Rhodospirillaceae bacterium | reverse complement strand
CGCATCTTCGCTTCGCGGGCTATCTCAATATCACTCTTCGGCATGTGAACCTCCCTGGTTCGAAATTCTCGGGTTCTGGTCAGGCTATTCATCCCCCGGCACCGCCGCAATCGGGTCGACCCCGCCGGCTGCGCATGGGGGTATCAATCTGGTCAGGTCGCCAACTTGCTCCCCACTTCGAGGCCGACCTGGTCGGCGAACTCCTTCGCCGTCACCTTCTTGCCGTCGCCGTAGCGCACCCGTTTGGCGATGATCGAACCGCGCCCGGCGGTGATCACGATGGCATCATCGGTAATCGCGCTGATGCGCCCGGTACGGCCGAAGGCATGATCGGTCTTTTCACAGTCGAAGATCTGTAGCGGCTGACCGTTGAAGGTGGTCCAGGCGCCAGGCTGCGGATTGCACGCCCGGATCTGGTTGTAGACCTCGCCGACGGAGCGGTTCCAGTCGATCTCGGCGACCTTCTTGTTGCACCAGCCCTCGTAGGTGGCCTTGCTTTCGTCCTGGACGATCCTCGGCGGGTTGCCGGCGCGCACCAAATCGATGGCTTCCAGCGTCGCGGCTAGGCCGAGCGGGAAGACCTTGTCGAAATAGACCGAACCGATGGTGTCGTCTGGGCCGATTTCGACCTCTTTTTGAAGCAGAATCTCGCCCTCGTCCAAGCCGTCGTCGGGCCAGAAGTAGGAAAGCCCGGTCTTGGTCGCACCCCACATGATCGGCCAATTGATCGAGCTCGGGCCGCGGTGCAGCGGCAGCAGCGACGGATGGAAGCAGATCGAGCCATGCTTCGGGATGTTGCGGGCTTCTTCCGGCACGAAGATGATGACGTAGGCCATGACGCAGAGGTCGGCCTTGAACGCCCGCATCTCGTCGAGCACCGCCTTGTCCTCGAAGTTGTCCGGTTGCTTGACGGTAAGGCCCTTCTCCAGCGCGAACTCCTTGATCGGGTCCTGGCGTTCGCCCTTGTCGGGGGCGCAGTAGACGGCCACGACCTCGTCCTTGCCGGCATCGAGGATGGTCTCGAGAGCGGACTTTCCGAAGGCCTGCTGGCCCATGACGATCAGACGCATGTCTTTTTCTCCTTGCACTGGCGGCCGTCAGACGGCGCCGGCTTCCTTGGCCTTGGCGATGGCGGCGTCGTCCAAGCCGACGACATCCCGGAGGATTTCGTCGGTGTGTTCGCCCAGCAACGGCGAGCGCTTCACCTCGACGTCGCAGTCGGAAAGCTTGATCGGACAGCCGACCGAGAGGTAGGGGCCGCGTTCCGGATGATCGACTTCGACGATGGTGCCGTTGTCGCGCAGGCTCTTCTCCTCGGCGATTTCCTTCATGCTGAGGATCGGTCCGACCGGAATGTCGAGCGGGTTGCAGATCGCCATCACCTCGAACTTGGTCTTGGTCATGGTCCAGGCCTCGATGGCATTGAACATCTCGTTCAAGCGTGGCAGGCGCGCTTTCGGCGTCGCCCAATCTGGATCGGTCTTCCACTCCGGCTTGCCGATGACGTCGCAGACCTTCTCCCAAGCCGCCGCCTGAGTGATGAAATAGGTGTAGGCATTGGGATCGGTCTCCCAGCCCTTGCACTTGAGAATGCGGCCGGGCTGGCCACCGCCGGAATCGTTGCCCGCACGCGGCGTCGCGTCGCCGAACGGGACGCCTTCGCTGAACTGCGAGTATTCGGTGAGCGGGCCGGCATCGAGCCGCTGTTGGTCGCGCAACTTGACCCGGCAGAGGTTGAGAACGCCGTCCTGCATGGCGCATTCGACGCGCTGGCCCCGGCCCGAATGGGTCCGCTGATAGAGCGCGGTGACGATGCCGAGCGCGAGATGCAGTCCGGTGCCGCTGTCGCCGATCTGGGCGCCGGTAACCAGCGGCACACCGCCCAGGAAGCCGGTCGTCGAGGCCGCGCCGCCGGCGCACTGCGCGACGTTCTCGTAAACCTTGCACTCGGCATAGGGTCCCGGTCCGAAACCCTTGATCGAGGCGTAGATCATGCGCGGATTGATTTCCTGGATCTTCTCCCACGGAAAGCCCATGCGGTCGAGCGCGCCGGGCGCGAAGTTCTCGACCATGACGTCGCACTGCTCGATCAGCTTGGTCAGGATCGCCTTGCCCTCGGCGGTCTTGGAATTGATCGTCACCGAACGCTTGTTGTGATTGAGCATGGTGAAATACAGGCTGTCGGCGCCGGGCTTGTCGACCAGCTGCTTGCGGGTCGCGTCGCCGACGCCGGGACGTTCGACCTTGATCACATCGGCGCCGAACCAGGCCAACAATTGGGTGCAAGTCGGTCCCGACTGCACGTGGGTGAAATCCAGAATGCGGACGCCTTCGAGAGCTTTCATGGTGCGCTCCTTTATTTTCTCAAGTGTTTAGATCGATACGTTATTTCTTGGCGACGACGCTCTGCGGGTTGAGGTTGCCGATACGGCCGCTCTCGGTTCCCGCCTTCGGGTCGATCACCGCGTTGACCAAAGTCGGCTTACCCGACTTGATTGCTGCCGTCACCGCCTGCAGCAGTTCGTCCGGCGAAGTCGCCTGCACGCCGACGCCACCGAATGCTTCCATCATCTTGTCGTAGCGCGCGTCCTTGACGAAAACCGTGGTCGCCACATCGGCACCGCCCGACGGATTGACGTCGGTGCCGCGATAGATGCCGCCGTTATTGAAGATGACGATGCAGACCGGCAGGTCGTAGCGGCAGATCGTTTCCACCTCCATGCCGGAGAAGCCGAAGGCCGAGTCGCCCTCGATACAGAGCACCGGGCAACCGGTTTCGACCGCGGCGGCGACCGCCTGGCCCATACCGATGCCCATGACGCCCCAGGTGCCGACGTCGAGGCGCTTGCGCGGCTTGTACATGTCGATGATCGAGCGTGCGAAATCGAGCGTGTTGGCGCCCTCGTTAACCAGCACCAGGTCCGGATTGTCAGCGACGACGCGGCGGAGCGCGCCGAGCGCGCCGTGGAAATCCATCGGCACGTTGTTGTTCTGCAGCCTGGGCGCCATCTTGGCGACGTTGCCGTCGCGTTTGGAGACGACTTCATCCAACCAAGCGGCGGGTGGCTGCTTCCAGCCTTTGCCCATGCCGTCGAC
>JAYOXJ010000376.1:0-3122 GCA_038152725.1 Rhodospirillaceae bacterium | reverse complement strand
GCTGAGTGGTACGGGTGGCCGGACTCGAACCGGCACGTCCTAGGGACACCAGATTTTGAGTCTGGCGCGTCTACCAATTCCGCCACACCCGCATACCAAGTCGTCAGAGGCCGGCATCTTACCCTCGCCCGGCGCCGGGTCAATGGCGAATGGCGGAAGTCCGCGCCGGCGCGCACCGCACGGCAATCCGCGTTGCCACGCCCGGGCGCGCTTGTTAAAAGCGCCGAACCCAACGCCGAAGGACATGCGCCCTTGCTGAGACCGCTCTACGACTGGACGCTCCGCCTCGCCGGCCACCGCCACGCCATGTGGGCGCTGGCGGCGATTTCCTTCGTCGAGAGCTCGATTTTCCCGATTCCCCCCGACGTGCTGTTGATCCCAATGGTACTGGCCGCGCCGACGCGGGCCTGGCGGATCGCGCTGGTCTGCACCATCGCCTCGGTCCTGGGCGGCTTGGCCGGTTATGGCATCGGGTACTTCCTGTTCGAGCAGGTCGGCAAGCCCTTGCTGGAATTCTACGGCTACGGGCCGAAATTCGGCGAGTTCAAGGCCAAGTACAACGAATGGGGTGCCTGGGCGGTGTTCATCGCCGGCGTCACGCCGTTCCCCTACAAGGTCATCACCATCCTCTCGGGCGTTACCGCGCTCGACCCCACCGTGTTCACGGTCGCGTCTGTGTTCGCGCGCGGGCTGCGCTTCTTCATCGTCGCAGCGCTCTTGTGGAAGTTCGGGGCGCCGATCCGCGATTTCATCGAGGCCCGGCTCGGCCTCGTCTTCACCGTCTTCTGCGTCGGGCTGGTCGGCGGCTTCGTCGTCATCAAGTATATCCTGTAAGCCTTTCCTGGCATCGGCCCGTCGGCTGGCGTATATCCGTCGCATGGACAATCGCAACGGCTTCGAACCCGCTCCGACAACGCTCCAGCGCACCTATCCGTGCCTACTGATGCTGATCGGCGTCGGCGCCATCGCCATGGCCTATACCGCCGAGTACGGTTACGGCCTCGAGCCCTGCAACCTCTGCCTGGCGCAGCGCGTACCCTACGCTTTGATCGCGCTGGTCGGCTGGGCGCTCTATCGCCGCCCGCACTGGATGGCACCCGGTAACCTGACTGCCGTTGCCGCCGGGCTCTTCCTGATCGGCGCGTTGATCGCCGTCTACCATGTCGGCGTCGAACAGCTCTGGTGGGTATCGGCGGCCGGCTGCGGCGGCACGTCCGGCCAGGCCATCGATGCGAGCCAGTTGCTGCAGTCCTTGCAGCAGAAGCCGCCGAAAGCCTGCGACGAGATCGACTGGACCCTGTTCGGGCTCTCGATGGCGACCTATAATGCATTCTTCTCGTTCGTCTGGGCCGGCATCACGTTCAAGGTCGCCCAGCGGCTGTGGAGGACGTCGTGAGTGCCAAGCTGAAATCAAGAGCGCCGGCGGAAGGCCCTGACCGGCTGCCGGGCGACCCGAGCCCCGAGCAACTGGTCGAACGCGTCATCCGCGTCGACCATGCCGGCGAGTACGGCGCCGTGCGCATCTACGAGGGTCAGTTGGCCGTACTCGGTCGTGGCACCAAGGGCGACCTGATCCGCGAGATGCTGGCGCAAGAGAAGGCACACCTCGAAACCTTCGACAAACTGGTCGCCGAGCGCCGCGTGCGGCCGACGGCACTGCTGCCGTTCTGGCACGTCGCCGGTTTCGCGCTCGGCGCCGCCACCGCGCTCATGGGCGAGAAGGCGGCCATGGCCTGCACGGTCGCGGTCGAAGAGACCATCGACGAACACTACGCCGGCCAGATCGAAGCTCTCGACCCAATGCCGACGGAAACCGCGCTCAAGGATACCTGCGTCAAATTCCGCGACGAGGAGCTCGAACACCGCGATACCGGCCTCGAACACGGTGCCCGCGAAGCTCCCGGCTACGAACTGCTCACCGGCGCCATAAAGGCCGGCTCCAAGCTCGCCATCTGGCTGTCGACCCGTATCTAGCATCCCTGCGGTGTTTCGGGGTCGCGGGCATGTGATTTGACGGAAATCACCCCCTCACCGCTACAATCCGCTCTGGGACCATTTTCGGCCGAATTTCTCCACAACACCCGAAAGGGCCCCTTTTGGCTGGCCGTATTCGGCTTTGTCGCAGGAGATCACGTCCGTGTTCAACCGCACCCTTCTTCCCGTTACCGCTGCCTTTTTCCTCGCGCTCGGCTTTGATGGCGCCCATGCGCAGAACGCCAATGAGCTCAAACCGGGCGCCGGCAAGGAAACCGTCGAGGCGGTGTGTACGACCTGCCACCGCACCAACATGATTACACGGTCGTCGGGTTACAGCCGCGAACAATGGCGCGAGCTGACCTCGACGATGATCGATCTTTCCGGAAGTGCAGAAACCCGTAACGGGATTCTCGACTATCTCGCCGCACATTATCCGCCCAACACCAAGCGCCAACCGAAACTGGTGCCCGGTCCCTACAAGATCTCCTTCAAGGAATGGGTCACGCCGACGCTCGGCCAGCGTGCCCGCGACCCGATCCAGGCCGCCGACGGGCGCATCTGGTGGGCGGGCCAGACCGGCAGCCTGATCGGCTGGCTGGATCCCAAGACCGGCGCCATGAAGGAATACCCACTCGATGACGGCGCCCACCCGCACAGCGTCACCTTGGACGCCAACGGCAACCTCTGGTACACGGGAAACGCCAATGGCACCATCGGCAAGCTCGACGTGAAGACGGAGAGTCTGACCGTCTACAAAATGCCCGACCCGAAGGCGCGCGATCCGCATACCGCCATTTTCGACAAGCAAGGCATCCTCTGGTTCACCGCCCAGCATGCCAACATGATCGGCCGGCTCGACCCCAAGACCGGGGAGATCAAGCTTAAGTCCGTGAAGACCGCAGGCGCCAGACCCTACGGCATCAAGATCGACGCTTTGGGGGCGCCGTGGGTTTCCTGCAACGGGTCGAACTGCCTGATCCGCATCGATCCCGCAACGATGGAACTCACCGAGGTGAAGCTGCCCGGCGACAAGACCACCGTGCGCCGCCTCGACATCGCGCCGGGCGGCATCATCTGGTACGTCAATTCAGGGATGGGCAAGCTCGGCCGCTACGATCCCAAATCCGGCGCCATCAAGGAATGGC
>JAYOXJ010000375.1:0-3129 GCA_038152725.1 Rhodospirillaceae bacterium | reverse complement strand
CGCTGGTCGTATCTCCCGCGCATGCTGCCCTGGCTGTTTCGATACCTTGCCCAAACCAAGCCCGAGCGGGTCGAACACGTGGCACGGCACATGGCGCCGATGGTCGCCGACAGCCTGGACGAGCACCGCGCGCTGGCACGCGGCACCGAAGCCGAACGCTACATCCTGTCGCTCCCATACGCCTTCGTCTTCAAGGACCGCACGACCTTCGAGGCCGATCCCTATCCCTGGAATCTGCGCCGCGATAACGGCATCTCATGGCGCACCATCGAGGGCGACGCCGTCGCCGAGGCCGAACCGGCGCTCAACCGCGACTATCGTTTCCTCGCCATCTTCGACGACCAGCACGGCCTGGTTGACGCCCCCGGCGACTACGTCAAGGCGCTGGCCCGCGCACTCGCGGCCGCCGGCGCTAAGGTGGTCCAGGCCGACGTCGAGGGCTTCATCCGCGAAGGCGACTGCATTACCGGCATCGAGACGACCGCCGGCCGGCACATGGCTGGAACCACCGTAGTCGCCGCGGGCGCCTGGTCGGCGAGGCTTTTGGCGACGCTCGGGCTCGACATTCCGATGGAGTCCGAGCGCGGCTACCACTCGGATATTTTCGAACCCAGCGTGAAGCCGAACATGGCGCTGATGATCACCGATGGGAAATTCGTCTGCTCGCCGATGCCGTCCAGGCTCCGTCTCGCCGGCCTGGTCGAGTTCCGCGGCCTCGACGCCGGTCCGAGCGAAGCGCCCATCAACACCCTGAAGACGCGCTTGGCTCGGGTCTTCCCCGGCTTCACCTACGGCGAAATGAAACCCTGGCTCGGCCATCGGCCGGCGCCGGTCGACAGCCTGCCGCTGATCGGTCCGATCAAGGGATTGGATGGCCTGGTCTGCGCATTCGGCCACCATCACGTCGGCCTGACCTCGGGACCGCGCACCGGCCGGCTGGTCGCCGACATGGTCGCCGGCCGCCAGCCCAATATCGATCTCTCGCCCTATTCGCCCGACCGCTTCGCCAAGCAAGGCTGAAGCGAGAGCTATTCCGCGTGATGGGGAACCGCGTCGCCGCTGGCTTCGGCCGCGGCCCGTGAACGCCCGCGCACCAGGGTATAGACCGACGGGATCACGAACAGCGTGAAGAAAGTCCCGACCAGGAGGCCGCCGACGATGACCCAGCCGATGTCATGGCGGGACACCGCGCCCGCACCGGTGGCGACGGCCAGCGGCACGGCACCCAGCACCATGGCACCGGTGGTCATCAGGATCGGGCGCAGCCGCATGACCGCGGCGTCGATGACCGCTTCGCGCACCGACTTCCCGGCCTCGATCATCTGGTTGGAGAACTCGACGATCAAGATGCCGTGCTTGGTGATCAGTCCGATCAGTGTGACCAACCCGACCTGGCTGTAGATGTTGAGCGTACCGCCGGCGAGATAGAGCGCCAGCATCCCGCCGGTGATCGACAGCGGCACGGTGAGCATGATGATCAAGGGGTCGATGAAGCTCTCGAACTGGGCCGCCAGCACCAGGTAGATGAAGGCCAGCGCCAGGACGAAGGTGACGTAAATGTCGGCGCTCGACGTCTTGAAGTCGCGCGACTGGCCGGCGTAGTCGATCTGGGCGGTCGCCGGCAGCACTTCCTTTGCCGCCTTCTCGAGCGCATCCAGCGCCTCACCCAATGTATGACCGGGCGCCAGGGTCGCCGAAATGGTCGCGGCGCGGAGCTGGTCGAAGTGGTTGAGTTCGCGCGGCGCCACGGTCTCCTCGATCTTCACCAGGTTGGAGAGCGGGATCATCTTGCCGGCGCTGTCGCGCACGTGGATGCGGCGAAGATCGTCCGGGTTGGTCCGGTCGATATCGGAAACCTGGACGATGACATCGTACTGCTTGCCCTCGCGCTTGAAGCGGGTGACCTGGCGGCCACCCAGCAGCGTCTCAAGGGTGCGGCCGAGGGTCTCGATCGGCACGCCGATGTCAGCGGCCTTGTCGCGGTCGACGGTGACACGGATTTGCGGCTTGTTGAGCTTGAGGTCGCTCTCGACGTTGATCAGGCTCGGTTCGCCGGCGATCTTGTCGATCACCGCTTCCGACATGGCTTGCAGCTGTTCGTAGGGCTGCGAGGTCAGGATCACCATCTCGACCGGTTTCGCCCGAACGCTCTGGCCCAAGGGTGCCGGCAGAATCGGGAACGCCAGGATGCCCGGCACGCCCATGAACTGCGGCATCAACTGGCGCTGCACGTCCTTGGCGGTGACTTCGCGCTCGGACCAAGGCTTGAGGCCGGCGAAGGCGATGCCGCGCGACACCGTCGGAAAACCGGCGACGACGAAATAGCGCACCAGATTCTCGTTCTTCGACAGGACCTCCTCGATCTGCTTGTTGTAGGAATCGGTAAATCCAATCGTCGCCGACTCGGGCGCCACCATGATGCCGACGACGACACCCTGGTCCTCGTAGGGCGCCAGCTCCTTCTTCAGGTTGGCGAAGATGAAGTAGCTCGATCCCGCCACCGCGAGGCCGACCAGCAAAACGATGGCGCGGTGGTTGAGTGCCAGGCCGAGAACGGCGCGGTAACCGACCGTCAGCCCGCGCATACCGGCCTCGAACATCATGTAGAAGCGGCCATGCGAGCCGCCGTGGCGGAGCAGCTTCGAACACATCATCGGCGACAGCGTCAGCGCGACAAAACCGGACACCAGCACGGCACCAGCCAAGGCCCAGGCGAATTCCGTGAACAGCCGGCCGGTCTTGCCGGTCATGAAGCCGATCGGGAGGTACACCGCGGCCAGCGTCAGCGTCATGGCGACGACGGCGAAGCCGATTTCCTGCGAACCGAGGAATGCCGCCTCGCGCCGGGGCATGCCCTCTTCGACGTGACGAAAGATGTTCTCCAGCATGACGATGGCGTCGTCGACGACGAGGCCAATGGCGAGCACCAGCGAAAGCAGCGTCAGCGTGTTGATCGAGAAGCCGGCGAAGAACATCAGGGCGAAGGTGCCGATGATGGAGACCGGAATGGTCACCAGCGGGATCAGGGTGGCGCGGATCGAGCGCAGGAACACGAAGATGATCAGCACCACCAGCAAAACCGCTTCGCCGATGGTCTTGAACACATTCTTGAGGCTTTCTTCGATGAAC
>JAYOXJ010000374.1:0-3139 GCA_038152725.1 Rhodospirillaceae bacterium | reverse complement strand
CAGGGGCATCGGTCATGACACGGATTTCGCCGCGCATGGCCAGCCCCGCGTCGTTCAGGCGCTGGCGGATGTCGCGCTGGATCGAGCGGCCGGAAATGGCGACTTGGCCGGATTTGGAATTGTAGGAAATCCCCAGCATGTTCTCATTGCGGCGGTAAAAGGTGACCGTTTTCACCTTGGTCAGATCGCCCTCGCGCGACCAATTGGCATGAAACCGGGCCTTCTGTTTGTATTCGATTACCTTGGTCGAGGTATCCCGCTTGAAGTCGGTGATGACGGCCGCGACGTCCTCTTTCTCCTCGCTCGGCGTGATCTCGTTCTTGCGCAGTTTCTCGTAAAGCTCGACCTAGGCAAGGTAGCCGTCGAAGGTCATTTTGAAGTAGCCGGCCCGGCTGAGTTCGATCTCCGAGTCGAAATAGATCGGCAGATAGCAGCTATTCAGGAAAACCATCGCGCCGACAGCCACGGCGGCGAGCCGCAGGCTCCGGGCGATTTGAAGAGAACGAAGGCGCGCGAGGAGGGTATTCATAGCTGCATTGTAGCGGTTAAAGAAATCAAAAGCACACCCCACGATCACTCATTTCGGAGCGCCTTCTTGGCTGCTTCCCATTCCGCTTCCATCTGGTCGAGGGACATACCGTCCGGTCCCGATTTGTGGGAAATCTCAATCTCCATGGCGCGGAATCGGCGCTCGAACTTGGAATTGGCGGCGCGGATCGCGGTTTCCGGGTCGATCTCCAGTTTTCGCGCCAGATTGGTACAGACGAACAAGAGATCTCCGATTTCGTCGAGCAAACGGTCGCGGTCCGCACCGTTGTCCAGCTCGTGCTGGACCTCGGCGACCTCTTCATGGACCTTGTCCATGACCCGGGTTGCCGTTGGCCAGTCGAAACCAATGCGTGCGGCCCGTTTCTGAAGCTTCTCGGCGCGTGTCAGACCGGGCAGGGCGACCGGGACGCCGGCCAACACGCTGGGGTCGTCTTTGTGGACCCCGGCTTTCCGCTCCGATGCTTTGATTTCCTCCCAGGCCGTGGTCTGTGCGGCTGCATTGTCGACCTTGGCGTCGGCAAAGACGTGGGGATGGCGGCGGACCATCTTGTCGGATATGGCTGCGACCACGTCGGAAAATGCGAAGTGACCGTCTTCCTCGGCCATGCGTGCGTGGAAGACGACCTGCAAAAGGAGATCGCCGAGCTCGTCCTTGAGCGCCGCCATGTCGTTCTTATCGATGGCGTCGGCGACTTCGTAGGCTTCCTCTATGGTGTACGGCGCGATGGTGGCGAAGTTTTGTTCGACGTCCCATGGACATCCGCCGTCGGGATCACGAAGGCGCGCCATGATGTCGAGGAGACGGTCGATATCGGTGGGCATTGTCCGAGGCTCCGTGGACGAGACGAGGTGTTGGGGTCCGCATTCGGTTTAACCCAGCGGGGTTGGTGTCGCAACACGGGCTAATGATGAGAACGTGGCGGCTAGCGCTTGGCGAGACGAGCTTTGCGATGACCTAAATTCAGCCCAACAAAAATCGCATAATGTATATTATGTAAAATTTTAAAATATGATGTTATTCCAGATAGTTATAAATAAGGAATGATTTTTATTTTAATACGATAAGGCTGACCCTACCGACTGAAATCGCAGGACGAAATCAGTTGTCGGGAATTTCCAATGCCATGAAATCGAACGCTGGCTCCACCCCTTCCGGCAGGCTCTCGGCGAGCGTTGCGTAATCGAGTCGCGGCCCGAGATGAGTAAAAACGCAGCGACGCGGTTGCACGCGGGCGTGCCATTCGAGCGCCCTTTCCACATGCACGTGCGTCCAATGGGGTATGTCGGTGAAGACCCCCAGCAGCCAGGTATCGACGCCGGCCAGGATGCCGAACGCGGCTTCCGGTAATTCGACCAGATCGGTGGTATAGGCGAAATTGCCGAAGCGAAATCCGACCGTCTTGGTATGGCCGTGTTCCTGCTCGAACGATTGTACCGGCATACCGGCAACTTCGAACGGCTCGCCGGCCACGATCTCGTGCGGTATCAGGGTCGGCTTGTAATAGAAGTCCGATCCGGCGCGCAGCGGTTCCAAAACGTACGGGAACCGATCCTTGATAGTTTTCAGCGTATGGGCGTCGGCATAGATGTCGAGCGGCGCATTGAGCGCCCGGTTGACGCCCCGGAGATCGTCAATCCCGTGCAAATGGTCGGCATGGGCATGGGTGTAGATGGTGGCATCCAGCCGTTCGGTGCTGTTGCGGAGCAATTGCTCACGAAGATCGGGCGACGTGTCGATCAGGATCGTCCGGCCCTGCCATTCGAGCAGGATTGACGGACGAAGCCGCCTGTTCTTGGGATTCGTCGGGTCGCAGGCGCCCCAGCCGACACCGATACCGGGGACGCCGCTGGAACTGCCGGAACCCAGGATGGTGACGCGCATCAGGCGGGCATGGCCTTTCCGAACAGCCGGAAGAAGTTGTCCGTGGTGGCGCGGGCGAAATCGTCCCGGTCCATGGCCTTGAGATCGGCCACGGTTGCGGCGGTAAACGCTGTAAAGGCCGGCTCGTTGCGCTTGCCGCGGTGCGGAACCGGCGCCAGGTAGGGTGAATCTGTCTCCACCAGGATGCGCTCGACCGGCACATTCTTGATGGTTTCGCGCAATTCGTCGGCCTTCTTGAAGGTGACGATGCCGGAAACCGAAATATAGAGCCCAAGATCGAGGGCCGCACCGGCCAGCGCGGAACCCGAACTGAAACAGTGGATCAGGCCCGGAAAAGCGCCCTTCGCGTGCTCGTCCTTCAAAATCCGGACCATGTCGTCGTCGGCATCGCGGGTATGGATGACGACCGGCAGCCCGGTTTCGCGCGCCGCCGCGATATGGGCGCGAAACGCCCTTTCCTGCCGTTCGCGCGGACTGTGATCGTAAAAGAAGTCGAGGCCGGTTTCGCCGAGCGCCACGACCTTTGGGTGCGCCGCCATTGAGACCAGGGTTTCTGTCGAGGTCTCAGGCTCGCTGTCGGCGTTGTGCGGGTGAATACCGACCGTGCACCACATGTTGTCGAATTGCTCGGCCACCGCCCGCACTTGATCGAACTTGGTCACGTGCGTGCAGATCGTCACCATGTAACCGACGCCGGCATTGCGGGCG
>JAYOXJ010000373.1:0-3153 GCA_038152725.1 Rhodospirillaceae bacterium | reverse complement strand
AAACCATCTATCGCCAGGCCAACTACGATCCGCTGACCGGTCTGCCCAATCGACTGATGTTTGCAGACCGCCTGGCCACCGCACTGCTCCGCGGCCGTCGTGAACGTCACAGCGTGGGCCTCCTTTTCATCGACCTCGACGGCTTCAAGAAGGTCAACGACACTCTGGGCCACAAGGCCGGCGACGATCTGTTGAAAGACATCTCGACCCGGCTTTCGGCCTGCGTTCGTCAGGATGACACCATCGCCAGGCTTGGCGGCGACGAATTCACCGTGATCCTGCCCAACATTCACGGTCCCGGCGACACCGAGGTCGTCGCCAAGAAGATCATCGAGCGGGTGCGCGAACCGATCTACCTTTCCGACAACGAGGTCTACGTTTCGGCCAGTATCGGCATCACCCTCTATCCGAACGACGCCGAAGACGAAGAAACCCTGATCAAGCACGCCGATACGGCCATGTACGAGGCCAAGGCAGCGGGCCGGCGTACATACAAATTCTTCACGGCGGACATGAACCGCAACGCCCAGGAGAAGATGCAGCTTGAGATGGAGCTGCGCAGCGCCATCGAACGCGACGAGTTCGACATCCGCTACCAGCCGATCATCGATCTCGCCACCGGCAGAATGACCGGCACCGAGGCGCTGGTGCGCTGGAACCACCCGACCCGCGGCATCACTTCGCCCGATGTGTTCATTCCGCTTGCCGAGGAACAGGGCCTGATCGTGCCGATCGGCGAGTGGGTCTTCCGCAAGGCCTGCACCATGGCCAGAGGCTGGCGCGACGATGGCCACGACGGCTTGCAGATGGCCATCAACATTTCACCGCGTCAGTGCCAGGAAGCCGGCTTCGAGCAAATGGTCGACGATATCCTAACCGAGACCGGCCTGGCGGCCACCGCGATCACGCTCGAGATCACCGAAAGCCTGTTCATCGAAGGCTCGCACGAGAGCGCGGTATCGGCCCTGCACGGGCGGCGCAAGAAGGGCACGCTGTTGTCGCTCGACGATTTCGGCACGGGTTATTCTTCGCTGAGCTATCTCAAGCGGTTTCCCGTCGATGTGCTCAAGATCGACCGCGAGTTCGTCAGCGACGTGACCACCTCGGCCGAGGATCAGGCACTTTGCCAGGCCGTCATCGCCATGGCGCACGCCTTCAAGCTCAAAGTCGTCGGCGAGGGGGTCGAGACCATCGAACACGCGCGGGTGTTGCGGGACATGGGCTGCGACCGCGCCCAGGGCTACCTGATATCCAAACCGCTGACCGCCGACGATCTCTTCGATTTCATCTCCGATTGGAAGGGGCTCTCGCTTTGAGCGTGCCCGTTCGGCTTGCCCTTACGGGGTAATTTCGCTAGGAAACTTCGGCCTCCGCGTGGAGGCGCCCAGCGCCGTCAGTGTTCCGGCGCACCCCGAAAACCGCCTTGGATTGCCGCTATCGTGATCGACACCGAAGCCGCTGCCCTGCTGCCCCCCGGCATCGCCGACGTGCTGCCGCCGGATGCCGCTTTCGAGGCGGCCACGCTCGAGCACCTGATGGCGTTCTTCGCCGGCTTCGGCTACCAGCGCGTGAAGCCGCCGCTGATCGAGTTCGAGGAAACGCTGTTGGGCGGCCTCGGCACCGCCGTCACCCAGGACACCTTCCGGCTCATGGACCCGGCATCACAGCGCATGCTCGCCGTGCGCGCCGATATGACACCGCAACTGGCGCGCATCGCCACCACCCGGCTCGGCGGACGGCCGCGTCCGCTCCGGCTCAGTTATGCCGGCCAGATCATCCGGGTAACCGGCTCGCAGGCCCGTCCCGAACGCCAATTCGCCCAGGTCGGTGCCGAATTGATCGGCTCCGAAAGGCCGGAAGCCGACGCCGAAGTGATCGTCATGGCTGCCGCGGCCCTCAAGTCGCTCGGCATCCCCGACATCTCCGTCGACCTCGCCCTGCCGACCCTGGTGCCGGCGTTCTGCCAGCCGCTGGGGCTGACAGTGGAAACGACCAGGGCGCTCCGCCTCGCTCTCGACCGCAAAGACGCTGCCGCGGTCAAGGACCTGGCGCCGGCGCTCGGAAAGCATGCGGCGGAAACCCTCGCCACCATCCTCACCGCGTCTGGTTCGGCCGAGGAAACCATGGCCGAACTCGCCGCACTCGATCTCGGCGAAAAGGGTTCCGCCGAACGCGATGCTCTGGCCGCCGTTATCGCCACCATCCGGCTGCGCGAACCCGATCTGGCGCTCACCGTGGACGCGGCCGAGAACCGCGGCTTCGAATATCATTCCGGCGTGACTTGCAGTTTCTTCAGCCGCGGCGAGCGCGGCGAACTCGGCCGTGGCGGGCGCTACCTCGCCGGCCCGAAGCTCGATGCCGGCGAACCCGCCACCGGGCTTACGCTGTTCATGGATACCATCATCAGGGCACTGCCGGCGCCTTCGACGGGGCGCTCGGTCTATATGCCGCTCGGCGCCGACGTCGCGATCGCGGCCAAACTCCGCGCCGAAGGCTGGGCCGTGGTAAGCGCGCTCGAAACGAACGCGGATGTCGCCGGCGAAGCCAAGAGGCTGGGATGTACGCACCTGATCGAGCAAGATAAGATCGTCGAAATTCCGAAATAGGTTACTCAACCGGAGGGGAATACATGGCCAACGTGGTGGTCGTCGGCGCCCAGTGGGGCGACGAAGGTAAAGGTAAGATCGTCGACTGGTTGTCGGAGCGCGCCGATGTAGTGGTGCGCTTCCAGGGCGGTCACAACGCCGGCCATACGCTGGTCATCGACGGTGTCACTTATAAGCTGAGCCTGTTGCCGTCCGGCATCGTGCGGCCCGGCAAGCTCTCGATTATCGGCAACGGCGTAGTGCTCGATCCGTGGGCGCTGCTAAAGGAAATCGACACCATCGGCACCAACGGCGTCGAGGTGACGCCGGCTAACCTGCGAATCTCCGAGAGCGCCACCTTGATCCTGCCGCTGCACCGGAACCTCGATCTGGCGCGCGAGGAAGCCGCCGGCAAGGGCAAGATCGGCACGACGGGACGCGGCATCGGTCCGGCCTACGAGGACAAAACTGCGAGGCGCGCTATCCGTCTCGGCGACCTCGCCGATCTCGACGTGCTCGAGGACAAGATCGACCGGTTGCTGTTCCACCACAATGCGCTCCTCAAGGG
>JAYOXJ010000372.1:0-3158 GCA_038152725.1 Rhodospirillaceae bacterium | reverse complement strand
TCCGCGTACCCGACGGCCAGAACGTGCGCCTCGGCATCGGCCGCGCCGTCAAACGCGACGCCGTGCTGCTCCGGGTCGAAACCGACGAAGGCATCGTCGGCTGGGGCGAGGCGCACCACGGCCGCTGTCCCGGCGCCATCGCCAAACTGATCGATACCACCATCAGCGAGTTGGTTCTCGGCATGGATGCCCTCGACACCGTCGCCGTCTGGCAACGGGTCTACCGCATGCAGTTGGCGAGCCACGGCATGGGCTACGCCTCGGCGATGGCGCTGAGCGGCCTCGACCTGGCACTGTGGGACATCCGCGGCAAGGCGCAAAACCTGCCGCTCCATCGATTGCTCGGCGGCGGTGACCACAGCGTGCCGGCCTATGCCGGCGGCATTTCGCTTGGCTGGCAGGAGCCCGCCAGCCTTGCCGACGAGGCCCGCATGCACGTCGCCAACGGCTACCGGGCGCTGAAGCTCCGTGTCGGCGATACGCCGAAACGCGACATTGCGCGCGTCCAGGCGGTGCGCGCCGCGCTCGGCGACGACATCGAGATCATGGTCGACGCCAACATCGGCTACTGCCTGGATGACGTCCGCCGGGTCATGCCGGCCTACGGGGAATGCAACGTCGCCTGGCTCGAAGAGCCGTTCCCGGCCCAGGACTACCGCGATTACAAGATCGCCGCCGGCCTCGGCCGCGTGCCGCTGGCGGCAGGCGAGAACCACTTCACCCGGTTCGAGTTCACCCGCCTGATCGAGGACGGCGCCGTGCGTTTCGCGCAGCCCGACCTGTCGAAAACCGGCGGCGTCACCGAGGCGGCACGCATCGCCGCCATGTGCTCGGCCTACAAGATCACCTTCAACCCGCACACCTCGCTCACCGCCATCAACATGGCGGCGTCGATCCACATGCTGGGCGCCGTCGACAACCCGGGCTATTTCGAGGGCGACGTCACCGGATACAATCCGTTCCGCGACAATCTCGGCACTCTGCCCTATGAACTCGACGCCGACGGCCGCGTGCATCCGCTGAGCGGCCCCGGCATCGGCATCGAGGTGGACGAGAAGTTCGTCGCCGCGCACCCGCTGATCGACGGTCCCTGCTACGTCTGAGCCGGGGCCGGCCGCGTCAGCGGCCGTTCTTCTTGCGCCAGGCGGCGAAGTCCTGCTTGGTCTTCTCTTCCGTCGCCGGATAGAGACCGAGGATGGTGCGGCCGCCCTTCACCTCTTCGGTGACGAAATCCTCAAAGGCGGTCATCTCGACCGCTTCGGCGCAGATCTCGTCGGCCATATGCGCCGGGATCACCACGACCCCCTCGCCGTCGCCGACGATGACGTCACCCGGAAATACCGGCGCGTCACCGCAGCCGATCGGCACGTTGATGTCGATGGCCTCGTGCACGGTCAGGTTGGTCGGCGCCGCCGGCCGGTTGTGGTAGGCGGGAATGTCGAGTTGGGCGATCTCCGGAGAGTCGCGAAAGCCGCCGTCGGTGACGATGCCGGCGGCACCGCGCACCATCAGCCGTGTCACCAGAATCGAGCCGGCCGAGGCCGCGCGCGGGTCCTTGCGGCTGTCGATGACGAAGACGGCGCCCGGCGGGCAGTCCTCGATGGCCTTCCGCTGCGGATGGGCGCGGTCCTGGAACACGCTGATCGGGTTTCGGTCCTCGCGCGCCGGCATGTAGCGGAGCGTGAACGCCTCCCCGACCATCGGTTCACCCGCCGGATTGAGCGGATGGACGTCCTGGATGTACTGGTTGCGAAGCCCTTTCTTGAACAGCGCGGTGGTGATGGTGGCGACGCTGACGGTCTTCAGCTTCGCGCGGGTTTCATCGGAAAGCGACATGGCAACCTCCGTCTCTCGAGTTTTCAAAAAATATCCGGCTCACCGATCGGACGGCCGAAATCGGTTTGCAGGAAGTCGAAATCGCAGCCCTCGTGCGCCTGTTTGATGTGGCGGCTGAACATCCAGCCGTAGCCGCGCTCGAAACGCGGTTCCGGCGCCTTCAAGGCGGCGCGGCGCTTCTTCAGTTCCGCCTTGGAAACATCGAGGGAAATCGTCCGCGCCTCGACGTCGACCGAGATCGGATCGCCGTTCCGGACCAGGGCGAGCGGTCCGCCGATGTAGGATTCCGGGCTGACGTGCAGGATGCAGGCACCGTAGCTGGTACCGCTCATGCGCGCGTCGGATAGCCGGAGCATGTCGCGCACGCCTTCCTTCACCAGCTTCCGCGGGATCGGCAGCATGCCCCATTCCGGCATGCCGGGACCGCCCTGAGGGCCGGCGTTTCTCAGCACCAGCACATGGTCGGCGGTGACGTCCAAATTCTCGTCCTCGATTGCCTTCTTCATCGAGGGATAGTCGTCGAACACCAAGGCCGGGCCGGTGTGCTTGAGAAAGCGCGGGTGGCAGGCGCTCGGCTTGATGACACAGCCGTCCGGCGCCAGGTTGCCCTTGAGCACCGCCAGCGCGCCTTCCGCGTAGATCGGGTTCTTGACGCCGCGGATGACGTCGTCGTTGTAGACTTCGGCATGCGCGATATTGGCGCCGACGGTCTTGCCGTTGACGGTCATGGCCTTGAGATGGAGATGCTTCTTGATCCGCTTCATCAGCGCCGGCAGGCCGCCGGCGTAGAAGAAGTCCTCCATCAGGTAGGTGTCACCGCTCGGCCGCACGTTGGCGATCACCGGCACTTGGCGGCTCGCCTTCTCGAAGTCGTCGAGGCCGATATCCAGGCCGGCGCGGCGCGCCATGGCGATCAGGTGAATGATCGCATTGGTCGAGCAGCCCATCGCCATGGCGACCGCGATGCCGTTCTCGTAGGCCTTGCGGGTCTGGATCACGGCGGGCGTCATGTCCTCCCACACCATCTCGACGATGCGCCGGCCGGTGGCGGTGGCCATGCGGATATGATTCGAATCCGCCGCCGGGATCGACGACGCGCCGGGCAGCGTCATGCCAACGGCCTCGGCGATGGCGGTCATGGTGCTCGCCGTTCCCATGGTCATGCAGGTGCCGTAGCTGCGCGCGATGCCGGCCTCGAGGTCGAGCCAGTCCTGGGTGGTGATGTTGCCTGCGCGGCGCTCGTCCCAGTATTTCCAGGCGTCCGAGCCGGAACCCAGGGTCTTGCCCTTCCAGTTGCCGCGCAGCATCGGCCCGGCCGGCAC
>JAYOXJ010000371.1:0-3170 GCA_038152725.1 Rhodospirillaceae bacterium | reverse complement strand
GTAGGCATAGCCGTCGCCGTAGCCGAGATCCTGCATCAACTTGGTCGGCGCGTTGAGGATGTGCTTCGGCGGCATCAGCGAGCCGGTGTCGCGCGCGGCACGCCGCGCACTGCCGGCGGCCTTGTAGGCAGCATTGGATTTCGGCGCCGTCGCCAGATAAATGACAGCCTGAACGATCGCCAGTTCGCCTTCCGGAGAGCCGAGGCGTTCGTAGGTCTCCCACGCCGCCAGCGTCTGCACCAGTGCCGCCGGATCGGCGAGACCGACGTCCTCGGACGCGAAGCGGACTAGGCGCCTTGCGATATAACGCGCCAGCCCAGACAGAGCCGCATCCGTGTCCGAGCCGCGTAGCGCCTTGTGAAGTGCGCTGATCAGGTTGTAGTGCGCCTCCTGCGATTTGTCGTAGAGCGGCATGCGCTTTTGCACCGCCGCCGCCAGCCCGGCGACATCGAGCTCTGTACCGGCGTCGAGTCCGAACAATTCTTCGACCATGTTGAGCAGATAGCGTCCGTCGCCATCGGCCATGGCGCAAAGCGCGCGCCTGGCATCCGCATCGAGCGGCAACTTGCGCCCGACATCGGCTTCGGCACGGTCGATCAGCGTAGTCAGCGCCTCCTCGCCCAACCGGTTTAGCACCAGGACCTGGGCGCGCGACAGCAGCGCGGCGTTGATCTCGAACGATGGGTTCTCGGTCGTCGCGCCGACCAGGGTGACGGTGCCGTCCTCGACATAGGGGAGGAATCCGTCCTGCTGGGAGCGGTTGAAGCGGTGGATTTCGTCGACGAACAGAAGCGTGCCGACGCCCATCTGGCGCTTACGCTTGGCTTCCTCGAAGACTTTGCGGAGATCGGCGACGCCCGAAAACACCGCCGACAACGGTACGAAATCCATGTCGGTATGGGCGGCGAGCAACTTGGCGATGGTCGTCTTACCCGTTCCCGGCGGCCCCCACAGAACCAATGACGACAAACGGCCAGCCTTCAGCATCCGCCCCAGCGGGCAATCTGGCGCTAGCAGGTGATCCTGGCCGACGACTTCATCGATCGAGGACGGGCGCAGCCGATCGGCGAGCGGACGCGGCGCCTGGTTCTCGAACAGCGTACTCATCAACGATTGATCAACAATTCGCGTACCTGACCATCGCGGAAGACCGCAATCCGCCAACGGTCGGCAGGCTTCTTCATTTCGGTGACGAGATTTTTAACGGAACTAACATCGCGGCCGTTCACCCCCTTGATTACGTCCCCGGCGCGGAACCGCAACCGGTTGGCCGGCGATCCGCGCACGATCTTGTAGATGAACACGCCTTCCAGGAACGGATCGAAACCATGTTCGTCGGCGAAGGCCGGCGATAGATTGACGATGGTAGCGCCGGCAAGCGGCTGGTCGCCCTCCAGTTCGGTCTCGTCGCGCGCCGGCAGATCCGGCGCCGGCGCCAGCTTCACCTTGAGCGCCTTGGTCTTGCCGGCCCGCCATACCCGCAGTACCGCTTCGTCACCGACCGGCAGCGTGGCGATCCTGTGTTGCAAGGTGTTTTGATCCTGAATCTCGTGGCCGTTGACGGCCAGCACCACGTCCCCGACCTTGAGGCCGCCCTGCGCCGCCACGCCGGCATGGTGCACAGCATTGACGAGCACGCCGCCCGGTCGCGCTAGACCGAGAGAGTTGGCGATCTCCTGGTTCACAGCCTGACCGGTGGCACCAAGCCAGGGTCTGACCAATTTGCCGGTCGTCGTAACCCCACGCAGCACGGCGCGAACCATGTTGGACGGGATCGCGAAGCCGATACCGTGCGAACCGCCGCTCTTCGAATAGATCGCCGTGTTGACCCCGACAAGGCGGCCGTCCATGGCGATCAGCGCGCCACCCGAATTACCGGGGTTGATCGCCGCGTCGGTCTGGATGAAGGAATTGAGATCGGAGGCGCCGATCTGCGTCCGCGCAACGCCCGATACGATACCGCTGGTCACGGTCTGTCCGACACCGAACGGGTTGCCGATGGCCAGGACCAAGTCGCCAACTTCGAGGTCGTCGGAATCCCGCAAATCTAGAAACGGCAATTTCACACCGTTGGCCTTCAGCTTGAGCAGCGCCAAGTCGGTCTTGTTATCGGTGACCAGGATTTCCGCTTCGAACTCGCGCCGATCGTGGAGGACGACCGTGATCTCGTCGGCGCCTTCGATGACATGCTTGTTGGTGACGATCAGTCCATCGTCGCGGACGATCACCCCGGAACCCAGCGAGTTTTGCTTCTGGGTCTGTTCGCGCGGGATGCCCATGCCGAAGTCCTCGCCGAAAAACCGGCGGAAGAACGGATCGTCGAACAGCGGCACAGCGCGGCGCGCGCGAACGATCTTTTGTGTGTAAATGTTGACTACGGCGGGCGCGGCCTTGCGCACCAATGGCGCGAATGAGAGGTGCACCTCCTCGCGACTTTTCGGAACGGTCTTATCACCGTTTTCGGCCCGTGCCGGTGGGCACACGACCAGCACTGCGGCCGCGCAGATCGACAACATTCGTAGCAAGGTCATGTTCATTGGCTAGCTATATGTGTCTCGCGAGCGGCCGAAGTCTAGCACCCGCAAACGAAAAAGGCAGCCGCATTGGGCTGCCTTCTCCAAAGCCTGTATGGCGAAATACTCAGGCGCCGGGCTGTTCGGCCTCGAGCGCCTCCATTTCGGCCTCGTGGCGCGCGATATCGGCGGCACCCTTGGCATCCGGATCGCGCTCGACCAACTCGATGACCGCCATCGGCGCGCTGTCGCCGTAACGGAAGCCAGCCTTGAGCACGCGGGTGTAGCCGCCCGGACGATCCTTGTAACGAACGGCCAGAGTATCGAACAGTTTGTTCAGCGCGGCGTCGTCTCGGAGATACGCGGCGGCCTGACGGCGGGCATGCAGCGAACCCTTCTTGCCGAGCGTGATGACGCGATCGGCGATACGGCGCAGCTCTTTTGCCTTCGGCAGCGTGGTCTTGATCTGCTCATGCGTCAAAAGGGCGGCAACCATGTTGGCGAACATGGCCTTGCGATGCGCATGAGTGCGGTTCAGTTTGCGGTAACCGGAACGGTGTCGCATATCGGAGGCTCCTTTGTTTCTGACCCGCGCGTGCCAGTTTACCCGCGGGCGTGATTTCTTGGGGCTATCGCCCTTCTTTGACTATTCGTTAT
>JAYOXJ010000370.1:0-3192 GCA_038152725.1 Rhodospirillaceae bacterium | reverse complement strand
TCGAGATCGGTCCAGGCTTCCTCGCGGCGCGCCTTTTCGCGGCTCAGACGGATCAGGCCGTCACGGTCCTCGTAGCGCTCGACGAAAACGTCGACGGTATCGCCGATGTTGATGCCGAGGTCCTGGCCGGGAGCGCCGAATTCCTTGAGTGGCACGCGGCCTTCCGACTTGAGGCCGACGTCGATGGTGGCGACGTCGCCGTCGATGGCGAGCACGGTGCCCTTGATTACCTTGCCTTCGAAGCCTTCTTCACCGAGGGACTCGTTGAGAAGATCGGCGAAATTTTCCTTGCTGGCCGCCGCGGCGGAATCAGATGCAGGAGTCATAACTATGGTTTCCTTACGTTCGTTAAATTACATGCCGGCCGGTTGAATCCGGCGGTCTTTCCTCATGGGCCAAATCCGCGAACCCGACCGCCGGCGCGCCGGCAGAACGGACTGCGGGGTGAATTTCGAAACGCGGCCTTTTTGCGCTTCTGCGATCCCGGGGAGATGCCTTACGCCGCACCGCTCGATGCGACGATTTCCAAAGCCTGGGCGAACACCTGATCGGCGTCCAACGCACTCGTATCTATAATATGTGCGTCCTTGGCCGGCTCCAGAGGCGAGGCGGCACGTGAGCTGTCACGAGCGTCACGAACCTTCATTTCCTCGAGAACGCGCGCATATATAGCTTCGAGGCCCCGATCCTGCAACTCATTAAAGCGGCGCTCGGCGCGGACCTCGGTGGCGGCGGTCACGAACAATTTCACCGGCGCATCGGGACATACCACGGTGCCGATGTCGCGGCCGTCGAGTACGGCACCCTTCTTGCCCGCTGGCGGATGGGCGGCGAAGGATCGCTGGAACTCCAATAGCGCGGCGCGCACACCCGGGATGGCGGAAACCTTGGAGGCCGCCTGGGCGGCCTCGTCGGTGCGCAGTCCATCGGCTTCCAGATCGTCGGGCGAGAGCGCCTTGGCCGCCGCTTCCGCCGCGACGACGTCTTCCGGGTCCTTGCCCTGGTCCATCACCAGCTTGCCGACGGCGCGGTAGATCAGGCCGGTATCGAGATAAGCGAGGCCGAGATGCGCCGCGAGGCGCCTGGCCAGCGTGCCCTTGCCCGCCGCGGCGGGCCCGTCGATGGCGACGATCATGCGCTCAACTCCCGCTCTGCGGCATCGACGATCTCAAGTTCGGCGCCAAGGCCGTTCATCAGATCGACGAAACCGGGGAAACTCGTGTTGATGGTCTCGGCACCGGTGACCGTGATCGGCCGCTCAGTGACCATGCCGAGCACCAGGAACGCCATGGCGATGCGGTGATCGAGGCCTGAGGGTATCGTCACGCCGCCCCTGGGCGGCCGGCCGGTGCCATGAATGACGAGACTGTCCGGACCTTCTTCCAAATCGACCCCCGCCGCCGCCAACCCCTTAGCCATAGCCGCGAGGCGGTCGCTCTCCTTGACGCGGAGTTCTTCGAGGCCGCGCATCACCGTGGTCCCTCGCGCCATGGAGGCGGCCACGAACAGCACCGGGTATTCGTCGATCATGCTGGGCGCGCGTTCCGGCGGCACCTCGATCCCCTTGAGCGGCCCGGCCTCGACGACGAGATCGGCGATCGGCTCACCCTTGTCGTCGGTGGCGTTCTCGGTGGCGATCTTCGCTCCCATCTCCAACAGCGTCTCGATCAGGCCGGCGCGGAGCGGGTTCATACCGACGCCCCGGAGACGCAGCCGCGAGCCCCCGACCAGCGCCGCCGCCACCATCGGGAAGGCGGCGGAGGAAATGTCGGCCGGAACGGCGACCTGGCGCCCTCTCAGTTCGGGCTGACCGACGACGGTGACGCGACGGCCGGCGCCCTCGGCGGTGACGCGCACCTCGGCGCCGAAATGGGCGAGCAGGCGTTCGGTATGGTCGCGGGTGGCGACCGGCTCGAGTACGGTGGTCTCGCCCGGCGTATTGAGACCGGCCAGCAGCACCGCCGATTTGACCTGGGCGGAGGCGACCGGCAACTGATAGGTGATCGGCAGCGGATCGGTGGCGCCGGTGATGGTGATCGGCAGGCGTCCGCCCTCCGGCCCAGCGAAGCTAGCGCCGAACTGCTTCAAGGGCGTCGTCACCCGCGCCATCGGGCGCGAGCGCAGCGACGCGTCGCCGGTCATCGTCGAGGTGATCGGATGGGTCGCGAGAATACCCATGAGCAGCCGCGCCGCAGTGCCGGAGTTGCCCATGTCGAGGACATTGCCCGGCTCTGCCAAGGCGCCGAGCCCGCAGCCGTGCACGTGCCAGAGCCCATCGTCGTCGCGCGTCACGTCTGCGCCGAGTGCGCGCATGGCCATCGCGGTGGCGAGCACGTCCTCGCCTTCGAGCAGGCCCGAGACGCAGGTTTCGCCGACGGCGAGCGCGCCGAACATCAGCGAACGATGCGACACCGATTTGTCGCCGGGAACGCGGGCATCGCCGGTTAGCGCGCCGGCATGATTGGACTGAATGACATCCACGATTGCTGGGCCTCGAAAGATCGGATTATAAAATTGCCGCCGGTCGTTTTTTTTGGTTTTGACAGATGGCAAGGAAAATGGCAATTGGCAGCCGAAACCCAGGGGCAGCAAGCATTGCCCCGCTGCTGGCGCAACCGCCTGGCCTCTTGAATTTTTCGGGCGCCCGCGTTGCAGCCGAGACAACGGAAGGAATGACCCGTGGCAACACCGGATAGGGGCAAGAAACATACCTGTCACAGCTGCGGCGCTCTGTTCTACGATCTCAAGCGCACGCCGATCACTTGTCCGAAGTGCGGCGTCGAGGTCGAGATCCAGTCGCTGTTGAAACCGCGTCGTCCCGGCGCTCAGGCGCAGGCGCCGAAACCAGCGGCTGTTCCGAAGCCGAGTGCAAACGACGACGAAGAGGATCTTGACGTCGATGTCGACGTCGAGGACGAGGAAGACGACGAGCTGATCGAGGACATGTCCGACATCGGCGACGACGACGAAGACATGTCGGAAGTCAAGGAACACATGGCTGGCGGGGAAGAGGACAAGGAATAGGTGTTTGCGGCGGTCTTGGGCAGGCGGATTTTGCTTGCCAATAAAGACCCCTGGCGCCTATGTTCCCCGCCCGCGCGCGCCGGAATGCCGGCCGCGTCAGTTTTGAAAAGGATTTCGGGGCCGTAGCTCAGTTGGGAGAGCGCTACAATGGCATTGTAGAGGTCGTCG